>NZ_JBVASZ010000004.1:0-217508 GCF_057814255.1 Paenibacillus sp. F024 | reverse complement strand
CTGCAAAATGTATGGACTAAAGACGCTTTTGTAAATCGCATGCGCATGAATGACGAACATCGGAAAGCCGTATGAGGGAAAACTTCACGTACGGTTTGATGAGGAGGGGCTGAAAAAAAAAAAAAAATTCAGTCCTTTACTCTAGAATCCGAGTCGTCCCGTATGAAGACCACTGCACATAAAAGATGTATTATACAAGGAAGATAGATTGTCTATTGGTTTAATTTGCAGGGCCTTTTCCATTTTCCGTTGGAAATAAGGGGGAGACGGCTCCGCAGGGGAGTGTAAACCGAAACGTTGAGCCTTGATTTTCCACACTTTCGGCGGAAATGGTTCCATTCATAAGTTCCACTAGCTTCTTACATATGGCAAGTCCTAACCCCGTTCCTCCATATTTACGATTAAGAGCCGGATGAAGCTGCGAGAAGGATTGGAACAGCTGCCCCATTTTATAAATGGGAATTCCAATTCCCGTATCGATAATCGCAAAATCAAGGATCAGCCCGTTCTGATTGGAATCAGGATGTTCATTCACTACGACCTGAATGGATCCGTGATTTGTAAATTTTATGGCATTACCGATCAAATTGACCAAAATCTGGCGGATTCTAAGTGTATCTCCCGTCAACCTTTCGGGAAGACGGGAATCGATTCGGCAGCTCAATTCAATATTTTTCTCATCGGCCTTGGGTTTAAGTAATTCGACGATTTGATTTATCGTGGATCGAAGCTCAAACTGCTCCATATTTAAAGCCATCTTGCCGGCTTCGATTTTGCTGAAATCCAGTGCATCGTTTAAAATATAAAGAAGAGAGCTGCTGCTTTGGCGAATAATATCGGCATATTCCCGCTGTTCGTCCGTGAGTTCGGTATCGAGAAGCAAATCGATCATGCCGATGATACCATTCATGGGCGTGCGTATTTCATGGCTCATGATCGCCAGAAATTCCGATTTCGCTTGGGTGGCACGTTCGGCAGACTCCATCGCTTTGATAATTTCTTTCTCATTGGTGATATCTTTGAAAACCACTACCGCACCTTTGATTTTTCCATGATCTATAATTGGATTAGTATTGTATTCAACCAAAAAGCTTGAGCCGTCTTTCCTCCAGAAAATCTCTTCCTTTACTGCTCGGGGGCGCCCGTCATGTGCAGTGAGATTAATCGGGCATTCGTGAACAGGATAATGGCTGCCGTCAGTTTTGGTATGATGAATGTTGTTATGATTGATCATGCCTATGAAATCAGATGGAAGATACCCCAGCATCTTGGAGGCTGCCTGATTGACAAAGGTGGTGTTTCCTTGATTATCGACGCCGTAAATGCCTTCGGAAACCGCTCCAAGAATTAAGGCGTAACGCTGCTCGCTTTCCTGAAGCCGCTGCTCGGCTTCTTTACGGTCAGTGATGTCTCTGGAAATCGCTACGATTTCTTTGATCTTGCCCGTTTTTTCATCATAAGTGTATCTTCCGGTGCTCTCAAACCAGATATAATGCCCGTCTTTTCGGCGGACCCGATATTCGACCGTATATGCTCCCTGAGATTGGAGCTTGGCGGTTAAGTATTCATTGATCCTTTCAATATCCTCAGGGTGGAAATAATCGTAAGCACTGGTGCCGATGAGTTCCGCCGGACTATAGCCCAGGAGAGCCAGTCCTGAGGGGGAGGCGTATAAAAAGGAAACCCGATCGTCGGCCGTGTGCGTCGATATGAGGTCCAGGGAATTCTCCGAGATCAGCCGGTATTGCTTCTCGCTTTCCAGGATTCGGACTTCCATGCGTTTACGATCGGTAATATCCCGACCAATAGCCAGAATTTTTTCGATTTCTCCAGCTGCGTTACGGATTCGTTTGACGGTGGTTTCAAACCAGACGTAATGGCCCGATTTATGAAGAATCCGAGCGGTGAGAAGATATTCGTCCGAGGTTTGCTGGGGTTTAGCCGCGAAGTCTTCGGGGTGGTAAATGGTAAGGAAATTCGTTCCGACGAGTTCTTCGGGTTCATAACCGAGCAGTTTCCGTACGGAAGGAGAAATGAATTGACAAATTCCCGCGGGTGAACTATATGTAATGATATCCTGTGCATTTTCCGAAATCAGCTTGTACAGACTTTCTGAATGCTTCAGCCTTTCTTCGGCTTTTTTCTGCAGCGTTATATCTTTGGCAATCCCGTAAACGCCCACAACTAACGTCGTATCCACAATAATAGGTACATAGGTAACGGATACTTCGATAATTTCACCGTCTTTGCGCATAAAATCAATTTCATAGCTGGTTGGTTTTCCTTGCAATGCCTCTTGAAAGCAGTGCTTGCGTATCAGCGTATTATTGTTGTTATGAGGAAAGAGATACTCCTGCTTCAGTTGTAAAAATTCCTCCGTGGTATAGCCGGAAAGCCGCTCGGTTGCAGGGTTGGCGTCGATGTAATTTCCATTCACGTCCATCACATAGATGGCGTCGGGGTGGTTGATGTACAAAGACTTGTAAGTTCCGCCTTCTGCAATGGTATGTTTCAACAAGGCTGTTAAATTATGTTCCAAAGCCGACTTCCTTTCTATATGGTATCGATTGTAGGATACTGCAGGACATGATGAAATTGTCCGGTGGTTTTTCACTTCTATATCATCATACAATGATTCTGCCTTGGCGGAAAGGCAAAAAACGATGAAATGCCAGCTAAAGAAAATTTTAAGTAAGTAAAAAAAAATTGACGAGAGCACAGCGTGCACCGTATAATGTACAATGTATACACAAAGAGAAGAAAGCGTGGTCATCATGCCGAGTTTTAATTTAAAGCCAATTGATAAACAAATTACAACAAAAGAGAGGGCATATAACGAAATTAAGGATGTCATTTTAAACGGGAATATTTCTTCAGAAGAAATATTCACGGAGGTGAAGCTGGCCGAATTATTGAATACCTCTCGCACTCCGGTTCGGGAAGCGCTTCAAGATTTATTAAAGGAAGGCTTAATTGTTACGATACCCAGAAAAGGAATGGCTGTACGGAACGTAACGGAAAGCGAAGCTGAACAAATCTTTTTGCTTAGAACCACGATTGAAAGCGAGGTCATTAAGAAACTGACCGAGACCATCACCCCTGAGCAGCTGGAGCAGCTTAGACAAATCTATCAAAATCAGCAGGAAGCCATGGAGCAGGATGATGAGATTTCATTTATCAGCATGGATCAAACCTTCCATATTACTTTAACCCGATTTGCAGACTACCACCTGATTGAGCAGGTATTATTGAATTTGCACAATTTATCTCAATTGATTGGTCTAAGAGCGATCAAAAAGAGGAATCGGATGAAGGAAGTTTTGTCCGAACACGAATATATCATTCTTTGTATGGAAAAGAAAAACTCTGATTTGGCTGCAAAAGCCATGATTCATCATCTGAGCAAAACGAAGGAATCTTTGAAACAGTAAGAACCTTCCGTGGAAGGTTTTGCAGGAATATTTTGCGGGGTAAATAAACTCACGCAAACCTGCATATCACATTATGAAAGCGTAGTCAATATGAAAAATTATTTGACAAAAATCTACAAAAACGATTAATCATGGTAGCGTGTAAGAAAACATAACACATTGTAGAAAAAATGTTGACAATATAATCGAACTATATTACTATTTATTCCATAACAATCATCCGCTATTCATTCAAAAACTAACAAATGACGACAAGCTTTGTGTGTATACACCATACAAAGAACAACATTTTTTCCTGAATTCCTCGAAACTCGCTGTTTTCCGATAGGCTGCTGATCATGGTTGAAGTATGAAATAACCCTATACATTTGATATTCCAACTAAGGAGAGAAGAATAATGGCTAAAGTTTTAACGGAATTGACTCCCGAAATGATTGAAGCGCTGCAAGGGAAGAACATCGTGCTGCTTAATGTAGTTGAGAAGGAAAGCGGAGCGATTTATTCAACGGCTTTGTCTTGGGTATTTGCTATTAATGCAGGAACCATTCGTTTTGCCATAGATGCCAAATCCGATTTCATTAAAATTATTGAACAGGATCCGTCGGTGCTCATGAACTTTGTGGCTCAGGAATCGGTATTTTCATTAACCGGCAAAGCTTCCGTCAAAGTGGCAAAAACAGAAGAGCTTACCTTAAAGCTCGCGTTGGTGGAAGTCGAAGTGCAAGGGATTCGGGATATCATCTTCTACGGCGGCAAAATTACAACAAAGCCTGAATTTGTGAAGACCTATAACGAAGATTTGGCTAAAAAATTGGACAATGAAGTCAAGGATGCGATCTTTAGCGTTTAATTTTTAGATTTCAATGTATACACGACACAGTGCACAAAAACCAACAACTCAATCTCACCTTAGAAAGGAAGAAATACCCATGAGAAACGGTAAGCAATATGTGGCATCTCTGAAGGACAACAGGAACATCTATATCGGTGGTGAGCGTGTAAGTGACGTGACCACTCATCCTGCATTCGCAGGCATCGTGAATAGCTTCGCCAAGTTGTACGATATGTCTGCCGATCCGGCAAACAACATGACGTACACGACAGAAGACGGTACGGTGGCCAACAAGATGTTTATGATTCCAAGAAGCAAAGAGGATTTGGCTTCACGCCGTGAGGCCATGTACAAATGGGCAGAAGCCACCTGCGGCTTTGCCGGACGAAGCCCGGACCATGTGGCCTGTTTCCTGGCTGGATTTGTGAGCCATTCCGAGGTGTTTGGCGACCGTGCCAAGCAGGTGATCGATTTTTATAAATATGTAAGAGATAACGACCAGTTCGTCACTTATGTGATTATCCCGCCACAAATCGACCGCAGCAAAGCGGCTAATGAACAGGAAGAGAAGTTCCTGCCTGTAGGCGTATACGAGGAAAGGGAAGGCGGTATTGTCGTACGCGGTTCGCAAATGCTTGGAACAAGCGCAGCCGTCAGCAACTATTTGTTCTGCAGCTGCATCACACCGCTGCGACCGGGAGACGAAGACTACGCGATCTCGTTCGTAGTGCCGATGAGTACGCCGGGACTGAAGCTTTATGCCCGTCCAAGCTTTGCGGCAGACAAACCGAGCACTTTCGACTACCCGCTGTCCACGCAGTATGATGAGAGTGATGCGCTTGTTGTGTTTGAGGATGTATTTATTCCGTGGGAGCACGTATTCGCGTACAAAGACATTGCGGCTACTCGCGCGCAGTTCCACGAAACGCCTGCACACATCCTAGGTAACAACCAGGCGCAAACCCGCTTGTCCGCCAAGCTGAAGTTCGTTATCGGCGTGGCGAGAAAAGTAACGGAGATGAACGGTACCGATAAATTCCCGCAGGTTCAAGAGAGACTTGGGGAGCTGGCGTCACAAGCGGCACTGGTAGAAGGGATGCTGATGGCTTCGGAATATCAGTGCAGTATCGATAAAAACGGAGTAGCCCGCCCGAATGCGCGTTATTTGTATGGTGTAGTAGGTATGCAGGATATGATTTATTCGTCGGTCATTCGCATCTTGAGAGAATTGGTAGGCGGCGGTGTACTGCAGGTGCCTTCCTCTTATAAGGAAATGGTGAATCCCGAGACGAAGGACGACATGAGCAAATATATTCGTTCTTCCACAGGGGCCAAGGCGGAAGAAAAAGTAAAGCTGTTCAAATTGGCTTGGGACATTATCGGATCCGAGTTTGGCGGACGCCACCAGCAATACGAAATGTTTTACAATGGTGCGCCTTTCGTGGTAAAAGGGTACGCTTTCCGCAATTACGGTTACCAGGAGCCGGTTGCTATGGTTGATCGCTTCCTAGAAAGCTACGGGCTTCCCGAGAATGAAGCTTCAAACCCGGAAAAACAAAACATCGAGGTAGGGTAATCCCGATTTGAGTAACAGAAAGGAACTGAGATCATGAAAGTGGCATCCATTCAACTGGAAATCAAAGATAGCGAAACGAAAGAACAGAGAATTGAACGGGTGGATAGCCTATTGGATCAAGCCAAAGGCAGCGATTTGATTGTACTGCCTGAAATATGGGCTACCGGGTATTTCTCGTTCGACAGGTACAAGTCGGAAGCAGAACCGATGGACGGCCCGTTCATTAAGCGGTTTTCCGCTAAAGCCAAACAATTGAACGCATACTTGTTTGCCGGAAGCTTTGTTGAAAAGGATCAAGACAACTATTACAACACAAGCGTATTATTCGACCGTACGGGAGCAATTGTTGGAACATACCGCAAAATGCATTTGTTCCGCTATGGTTCATTGGAAGGCGAATTGTTGACGCGCGGAGAAGACGTTGGCGTATTTGATACGGAATTCGGACGCGTCGGGCTCACAACCTGCTATGATTTGCGGTTTCCTGAATTATACCGTAAGCAGGTGGATGCAGGGGCCAAGCTGCTGCTTGTTACATCGGCATGGCCGCATTCCCGTTTAACGCATTGGCAGTTGTTTAACTCGGCAAGAGCATTGGAGAATCAATGCTTCCTGATCTCATGCAATTGCGTCGGAACGACAAGAAATGTATTCATGGGAGGCCACAGCCGTGTCGTGGATCCATGGGGAACGGTTGTCGCATCCGGCGGGGAACACGAAACGATTGTGAAAACTGAAATCCATCCGGAGCAAGTGGATCAAATTCGGGAAGTCTTCCCTTCATTGAAACATCGCGTTTTATAATGATACCTTGGGAGGATAGATAAAGCCATGGAATTCCAGCACGAAAGAGAATCATTAAACTTTGTGCCGCAAAGATTGGTTATCGCCGGATATACCAATAAAGACCAAGAAGCGGTCAAACACCATATTGAAGAATTAAAGGAATTGGGGATACCGGCTCCCCGGCAGGTTCCCATGATGTACGATCTGGCGCCGGAATTATTAAGCAATGCTGATGTGATCAGCGTTGTCGGCAACGACAGCAGCGGTGAGGCGGAAGTCGTTTTGCTGGATATCGATGGAACCTGGTATATCGGTATAGGCAGCGATCATACGGATCGTGTGCTTGAAGCCGTATCGATTCAAAAGTCAAAGCAAGTATGCGCCAAAATGATCTCCAAGCAGCTATGGACGTTTGATTCGATTGCCGAGCATTGGGACGAGATTGAACTGAACAGCTGGGTCCAAGCGGACGGAGAAGAAGTGCTGTACCAATCAGGAAAGCTAAGCGCCTTTTTGAATCCGATGGATTTGCTGGAAATTGTGAAGCAGCGAGGGTATAACAGCCCCGGAATTGCACTGTATTGTGGAACGCTTCCCCTGAAAACCGAAAAATTTTACTTTGGAGGTATTTTCAAGGCGGAACTTCATGATAAGATAAACAATAGAAAACTTACCATAAATTATGAAACCAAAATTCTAAAGGACTCAGAGGTGGACTAACATGGCAAAACCGGAACTGGAATTTATCGATTACACGAAATTTGAGCAAAAGCCTTTTACAAACGTAGAGGGGCTTAGTGAGCGAGTCATAGCGAAAGATCCGGAATCGGGTGTGGCAACACGTATTTTGATCTTCGAACCGGGCACGGATACCAGCCCGAACGGTGTGCAAATTCATGACTTTTGGGAAGAGCTTTATGTCATTGAAGGTTCTTTGATCGACCTGTCGCTCAATCAGGAGTTTACAGCGGGAATGGTAGCTTGCCGTCCTCCGGGCATGAAGCATGGCCCTTGGAAGTCTCCGAACGGATGTAAGACCTTTGAAGTGCGTTATTATGCCAAAGGCCAATAATTAAAAAGCATGACCGATCCATTTCCATGCTGGAATAAAAGAGAAGACGGTTATCATAAATAAAGCCGAAACCTTGTATGGAAATGGAGGGTCCTGCTGTCTCAAAAAGTAGCGAGCTGCGGATTCTATTCGGACTGGATCACCAGTCCTGAACATAGAACTATCTTACTGGAAAATCCATCTTTTCTAACTTGACGGGAGGGTCAAAACATGAAAAAAGTGATTAAAACGACAGCAATAGGGGTTATTATCGCATCGTTGCTCGCAGCTTGCGGAACCGGAGGCGGCGAGAGTACTGGGGGGGCTGCAGGCGGCACTTCCGGAGACAGTCAACAAAAGATGGTTTTGAAGTTCGCTAACATTACAAAATCAGGGAGCGGACTTGCCCGCACAGCAGAAAAAATCGGTGAAGAGCTGAATGCAAAAACGAACGGTAGAATTACGGTTGAACTGTACCCTGGCGGCCAATTGGGTAATGAAACCGATATGATGCAGCAATTAAACACCGGATCCCTGGATATGGCCATTATTACTACAGCCCAATTGAGCAGTTCTTCTCCTGCTTTTGGCGCATGGTTAATGCCTTTCCTGGTGAACGACCACAAGCAAGCATATGAATTGTGGACAAGCCCTGAGTCGATGGCATTATTCGATACGTTAACCAATGATAATGTAAAAGGGTTAGGTTATGCAAGCTCCGGTTTCCGGTATTTCTTGGCTACAAAGCCGGTTACAGGTATCAAGGACCTGGAGAATTTCAAGTTAAGAACAACTCCAAGCCCAACCATTCTTGACTTCTTGACTTCGATCAAAGTCAGCCCTACTCCAATGCCATTAACTGAAGTGTATACTGCATTGCAAACCGGCGTAATCAGCGGTGTGGATATCGATACCGAATCGATCATTTCCGAGAAATTAACGGAGATTGCTAAGAATATGACACCAAGTAAGCATTTGTATTGGGCGGGCGGCATTCTCATGAACAAGGACAAATGGAACGGCTTGTCCGACGAAGACAAGAAGCTGATTGAAGAAGCGGTTAGCGTAGCTATGAAAGACAACGTGGAGTATGTAGGAAAGAATGAAAATGATTTGATCACCAACGCAAGCTCGAAATTCGGTTTGACAACTCACCAATTGACGAACAAAGCGGAATTCGATCCATTCGTTAAAGCGGTTCAGGACAAATGGATTGCGAAATCGCCTGAAATTGGAAAGTTCCTGGAAAAAGCGGCACAAATCAAAAAGTAAGTAGGTGTCAATCTCATGGATAGCATAACAGGAGGCAAACCAAAACGTAACATCATATCCGTAGTGGCCGACTATCTAGATAAGTTCTTGGTTTGGGTCAGCATTATCCTGGGAGCCGGTCTTACTATTAACATGATCGTTGCCGTTGTGTTTCGTTACGTGTTAAGCAAGCCGATCTTTTGGGCGGATGAATTATCCTTGTTCTTGTTTTGTTGGCTTACTTTCCTGGGCGGTTGTTTGGCGGTTAAACGTTCAGACCTGGCGGCGGTCACCATTTTGTTTGACCGCCTGCCCGGTAAATTGAAATTCGCCGCCTCGATTTTTATTCAGCTCACGATTCTCTTTTTCTCCAGCATCATAGCTTATTATTCGTACAAGTGGGTGACAAGCCCGAGCGTGTTGAATCAGTTTTCGGCGACCATACCGGTGAAATTGTGGATTCTGTATCTGATTGTTCCCGTCAGCATGGTATGTATCAGCATTTTCTCAATCGACCACATCATTCGCTATTTGGTGACAGGGAAGGTTGAGCAAGGGGAGGAGACGAATCCATGACGTCGGCTATCGTCTTTTTCGGACTTATGTTTATCGGCGTACCTGTCGCCTTTGTTCTCGGGGTGGCCTCTGTCATCTATGTGATGACAACGGGGAATCTCGGATTATTGCTTTCCATGCCTTCCAAGATGTTTAACGGACTGCAAAATTTCGGTCTGGTTGCCATCCCCATGTTTGTATTGCTTGGAGAAATCATGAACTATGGAGGCATTACCAATCGATTGATCGATTTTGCGAAAGTCATCATCGGTCATTTCCGGGGCGGCTTGGCTTACGTTAACGTCTTTGCCAATATGATGATGGCGTCCATTGTAGGCTCCTCGAATGCGCAAACGGCGATTATGGGTAAATTTATGGTCCCGGCCATGGAAAAGGAAGGCTACAAAAGGGATTTCAGTGCGGCCTTAACCGCATCGGCTTCGATCATGGGTCCGCTGATTCCTCCGAGTATGCCGTTTATCATCTACGGCGTTACGGCAGGAGTTTCCATCGGCAAATTGTTTTTGGCCGGTATTATTCCCGGACTCTTATTCGGGATCGCCTACGGGATTACGATCTTCTTCATGGCCAAAAAGAAAAACTTTCCCAAGTCCGAACGGGCCAACGGTAAGGAAGCGTTAAGAGCAACCCTGAACGTGCTTCCCGCATTGGGAATTCCGCTGTTGATTATTGTAGGAATTACTTCCGGCGCATTTACAGCTACGGAATCGGCAGCAATGGCTGTATTCTTTGCGATTCTTGTCGGAGCGTTCGTCTATAAAGGATTGAAGTGGAGAGATTTGCCTTCCATTTTGCTCCGTACGGTCATCACATCTTCGACGGTATCTTTCCTGCTGGCAACTTCCAATATTTTCGGTTGGGTATTGAATTTCCAAAGAGTACCGCAAATGCTGACTGACGCCATCTTATCTCTTGCTGACAATGCTTTGATGTTCCTCCTGTTAGTGAACGTGCTTCTGCTGATCGTCGGTATGTTCTTGGAAGGTGTAGCGGGAATTATACTGCTTACGCCGATCCTTGTCCCGATTGCAGTCCAATTCGGAGTGGATCCGATTCACCTTGGGGCGATCATTGTTATTAACCTGACGCTTGGCTTGTTAACACCGCCCGTCGGTACGGTGCTGTTCATCGCATCGGCAATAACAAGGGTCAAGATCGAGCATCTTGTACGAAGTTTAATTCCTTTTCTGATTATTTCATTTGCTATCCTAATTATCATCACGTACATGCCTTGGACGACATTGACCATACCGAGCATGTTCGGCGCGAAGTAGCATAGATAAAGGGACGGAAGAAATGATCAAGCCCGCCGGCTCAACACCTGGCGGGCTTGATGGTTTTTCATCCCATCATTTTCCTGAATTCCTGGGTGAGCAGGGGAACGACCTCGAATAAATCCCCGACGATGCCGTAATCGGCTATTTTAAAAATAGGAGCTTCCGGATCTTTATTGATCGCAACGATGACGCGTGACTGGCTCATGCCGGCCAGATGCTGGATCGCTCCGCTGATGCCGCAGGCGATGTAAATTTCCGGCGTCACGACTTTGCCGGTTTGACCGATCTGCATGGCGTAATCGCAATATCCGGCGTCGCATGCGCCTCGTGATGCGCCGACGGCGCCGTTCAATACCTCCGCCAGCTCTTCGAGAGGCTTGAAGCCATCCGCCCCTTTGACCCCGCGACCGCCGGAAACGACAATTTTCGCCTCCGTTAAATCGACCTTTCCCGACGTTTTGAGGACAATGTCTTTCACCACGGATCTAAGGGATGGGGGAGGGGAGTAAGCGGTTCTCACGACGGGTGCAGGCTGTCCTCCAGAGATCTGGGCTGCGGGAAAATTGTTTGGCCTCACGGTTACAACCCATGGGAAATCCGTAAATACTTTTTTCTCAAAGGCTTTGCCTGCATATAAAGGCCGGGTGAACACAATCCCGTCTTCGGACCGTCCGGCCGCAGTGACATCCGACAGCTGGCCGGCCTGCAGTCTAGCGGCGATGGCCGGGGCAAGGTCACGCCCGACGGCCGTATGCCCAATGAACACGGCATCCGGACGGATCGTATCGAGAGCTCCGAAAAGCGCGGAGAGATAAGTCTCCGGATTATAATGCTGCAGGCTGTCATGTTCAATTAGGCATATTTCTGAATAGGGATAGGCAGCCAGTTCATCGGCCAAAGACCTCACGTTGCTTCCCAAGATAACGGCCGTGAGACGGTCTTCTTCACGGGAAACGGTTAACGCTGCATGAAGCGCCTCCAAGGTAACCTGACGCAGCTTACCGTCATGATGGTCCGCAATGATCGTAAACGTTCTTCTCATGAATGAACGCCCTCCTTCACCGGTCGTTTAAATGACCTTCGCTTGAGTGCGAAGCAGCTCTACAAGCTGGGCAGCCTGTTCGGTCGGTTCCCCCTGTAATAACTGTCCTGCCTGTCTTGCGGGCGGCAAAAACAGCTCGATTTGTGAAGTTTTAGGCTCGAGAGCTTCTGTACTTATCGTCAGATCATCGAGCGTCAGCCGCTGAAAGGATTTCTTTTTGGCCTTCATGATGCCGGGCAGGGAAGGATACCGCGGTTCGTTGAGACCCTGCTGGGCGGTGAACAGAGCCGGAAGCGAAACCTGAAGTACTTCCAAGTTACCTTCGGCGTCACGGTCTGCTATAACGGTCCCGGCAGAGGGCTCCAGCTTAATGACGGACGATACGTGGGGAATTTGCAGCAGCTCCGCCAAACGGACGGCCACCTGACCGGCGCCGTTATCGATGGAAAAGTAGCCTCCGAGGATTAAATCGTACGTTTTATCCGCGAAATAAGCGGCAAGCACGCCCGACAAGACATATTCATCCTGAGAAATGCGATTGTCGGAGATCAGGACGGCCTCATCGGCCCCCATGGCCAGAGCCGTCCTCAACGCCTCGGAAGAGCGTTCGGGTCCAACGGAGACGACAACCACACGCCCTCCGAACCGTTCCTTGATCCGGATCGCCTCTTCTACTGCATATTCATCGTAAGGATTCATGATGAATTTGACGCCTTCCTCCGAGACCTTTCCATAGGTAATAACGATCTTTTCCTCCGTATCCAGCGTTTGCTTCAGAATGACATACACATTCATCCGGATTTCCCCTTTCCAAGGTAAATGGCAGATGAAGCTTAAGGCTCAAGGGCCTTCAGGAAAAACTCGACGGTCGGATCGATCTGCTTGCTCAGCGAATATTTGCGCCCTGAGATCAGCCAGGAGGTAACGGCTTCGTCCATCGCTCCAAAGATCAGCAGGCGTGTTAATTTGACATCCAGTCCTTTGCGGAAGGTGCCTTCTTCCATCCCTTTGACCAGAACGGCTTCTATTAATTGAATATAGGGTTTGACCGCTTGACCTATAGCCTTGCGCAGCTCCAAGGAGCTCTGCCGCAGCTCGATTTGGGTAACGTAAGCGAGGTCCGTGTTTTGCTCCAGCTCGGTGTAATGAATCTCGCATATTTTGCGGAGTGCTTCATCCGCTGTAGACGTTGCTTCGACGCTTTCCTTAAACTTGCCTACCAGTTCCCCCAACCGTTCGCGAAAAAGAGACACAAGAATATCCTCTTTATTTTTGAAATATAAATAAATGGTTCCGTCGGCCACTCCGGCTTCGCGGGCAATTTTCGATACCTGCGCTCCATGGTAGCCGAGTTCGGCGAAGACTTTGACAGCCGCATCCAGAATCAAATCAAATTTATTTATTTTTTTACTTGTCATCCTCGCACCCCGGTGATAAGATTTAAATAAAAATGAATGAATACTCATTCATAATCTGAATCTGATTCCATCTTATGAAATCCGTTGGCCGTTGTCAATGGTTCCTAAACAAATTGAATAGCCGTATTTGTAAGGGGTTGCATTTCAGCCTTCGCGAAAGGATAGGTGCTCATGCTCTGGTTATGGATGCATTACCTGTTGTTCCTGCTGGTTGTGGGGTATGCCCTTTCTTTGTTCTACCTGGCCGTTTACCACCGGTATATGTCTCTGAAGCTCGGCCAGCCGGCCGATCGCCATTTAGACTGGGGGATGAGGGCAAAAGATCTTGTCTCCCAAGTGCTGGGACATCAAAAGCTGCTGAAGACCGCCGGGTATGCGTCCTACCGACGATACGCAGAGAAGCTGCAGCGGCTGAAAAAGATTGGAAGCCAAGTATCGTCCTTTTCTTCATTACCTTCCTCATGCTCTCTGTATTGTTTTCGCTCGGCTTCGAGCGCGTATGGTCCGGCAAAGAACCCCCCCCCGTCTCCTCTTTGATCGCTTCCTTGTTCGCGGGATTTTCCGCCGGTACAGCCAAAGTCATGTTTTTTGCAGCCTGCTGGGTGCACCTGCTGATCCTGCTCGCTTTCCTCGTCTATATTCCGCAATCCAAGCATTTTCATATGTTAACCGCACCGATCAATATATTCCTGCGCCGCAGAGAGCCGGCAGGGCGTCTGCGCAAGCTCGATCTGGAGAATGAAGAAGCTGAATCGTTCGGAGCAGGCCGAATTGAGGATTTCACCCGGAAGCAGATGCTCGATTTCTATGCTTGTGTGGAATGCGGCCGCTGCACGAATGTATGCCCCGCGCCGAATACCGGAAAAACGCTTTCGCCGATGCACCTGATTGTTAAGCTCCGCGATCACCTGACGGCCAAAGGAGCGGCCATCACCTCCAAATCGCCGTGGATGCCTGCGTTTGTATTTCCTGAAGGCGGCGCTTCGTGTCCATCCTGCAGTTCTGCAGCGGGATCCGCAGGGAATAACGGATATCGGTCCAACGCTGGCATGGCAGGAAGCAGCCTAGCGGCCAACAGAGAAAAAGCCGGAGGAGCTGGAGCTGATCGGGGATGTGATGACCGAAGAAGAAATTTGGTCATGCACGACCTGTCGAAACTGCGAGGAGCAATGCCCGGTGGGCAATGAGCATGTCGACAAAATCGTCGATCTCCGCCGTCATCTCGTTCTCATGCAGGGCAGTGTTCCGCTTGAAGGGCAGCGGGCCATGCAGAACATTGAACGGCAGGGCAATCCTTGGGGGCTTAGCCGCAGCGAACGAAGCCAATGGACCAAGGAGTTGGAGGGACTGTCCGTTCCGACTGTTAAAGAGAAGCCGGACTTTGACATCTTGTTTTTCGTCGGTTCCATGGGCTCCTATGATAACCGGCTGCGGAAGGTATCGCGGGCGTTGGTCCGTCTTCTGCATGAAGCGGGCGTTGGCTTTGCGATATTGGGCAATGAAGAGAAAAATTCCGGAGATACGCCGCGCCGCATGGGCAACGAATTTTTGTTCCAGCAGCTGTGTCTGGAAAATATCGAAACCTTCCAAAGATATAGCGTCCGCCAAATCGTTACCGCTTGTCCGCATACGTACAATACAATGAAAAATGAATATCCCGAATTCGGGATGGAGGGGGTGGAGGTGCTTCATCATACGCAGCTGCTTGACCGGCTGGTAAGGGAAGGCAGGCTGACGCCGAAATACGCCGTGAACAAACGGATTACCTACCACGATTCCTGTTATCTGGGGCGTTATAACAAGGTGTTCGAGCCGCCGCGCGAGCTTTTGCGGGCGATCAAGGGGGGGAGCGGGTCGAAATGGAGCGGTCACGGGACAACGGGATGTGCTGCGGCCCGGGCGGCGGAATGATGTGGATGGAGGAAACATCCGGTAAGCGCGTCAACGCGGCGCGTGTGGAGCAGGCGCTCGTCACAAGCCCGACGATCATCAGCAGTGCATGTCCTTATTGCCTGACAATGATGGAAGACGGGACGAAGCTGAAGAATATGGAGGATCGGGTGAAGGCGCAGGATATTGCGGAAATTTTGGAGCAAGAGGTATTCGGTCATGCCAATGCCCAGGAACAATAACAAGTACAGGAGGTATGAGGCACATGACAGCCACCATCAACAAAGCCGCTGTGATCGGCTCCGGCGTAATGGGTGCGAGTATTGCCGCCCATCTCGCCAATGCGGGCATTCCCAGCCTGCTGCTCGACATCGTACCGACAGATTTGACGCCGGATGAAGAAGCTAAAGGATGGACGTTGGAGCACCCGGCAGTCCGCAACCGTCTGGCGGCAAACGCGCTTTCCAGACTGACAAAGCTCAAACCGCCGCCGCTGTATGACGAGGCCTTCCTCGGGCGGATTACGCCGGGCAATGTGGAGGACGACCTGGGCAAAATCCGGGAGGTTGATTGGGTCATCGAGGTTGTAGTGGAAAACCTTCAGGTCAAGCAGGAGCTGCTCGCCAAGATCGAAAGCCATTGGAAGCCGGGAATCATCGTAAGCTCCAATACGTCAGGCATTTCCATCCATGAGATGACGGACGGTCGTGGCGAGGCATTCAAACGTCATGTTCTCGGTACGCACTTTTTTAACCCTCCACGCTATATGAAGCTGCTCGAAATCATTCCGGGTGAAACGACCGATCCGGAAATCGTGGCTCGAATGGCCGATTTTTGCGGAAAAAGGCTTGGAAAGGGCGTTGTGATAGCTAAAGATACGCCGAATTTTATCGCCAACCGGATCGGCACTTACGGCCTGCTGGTTACCTTGCAAACCATGCTGGACAAAGGCTATACCGTTGACGAAGCCGACGCGGTAACGGGACCGGCCATGGGCAGGCCCAAAAGCGCTACCTTCCGGACGCTGGATCTTGTCGGACTGGACACCTTCTTACATGTGGCGAATAACGTTTATGAAAAGCTGGACGGCGGTTCAGAAAAACAAGCTTTTGAGGTGCCGCAGATGCTTAAGGATATGGTATCCCGCGGATGGATCGGAGAAAAGTCCGGCCAAGGCTTCTATAAGAAGGTCAAGGGAGAGCACGGCAGTGAAATCCTGACCCTCGATTTGAACACGATGGGTTATGACAAAAGTAATAAGCCGGCATCGGCCTCGCTTGAGGCAGCCAAAGCGGCAAAGGGAGCCAAGGAAAAAATCAAAGCGCTGCTTGGCGCCAAGGATCGCTACTCGGCGTTGGCATGGGAGATTCTGAAAAAAACGCTGCTTTATTCGGCGGATAAAGTCGGAGAAATCGCCGACTCCATTCCGGATATCGACAAGGCGATGAAGTGGGGCTTCAATTGGGGGCTGGGGCCGTTTGAAACGTGGGATGCGATGGGGTTAGTCCAATCCGTTGAGCAAATGGAGAAAGAGGGCGAGAGCATACCGGCATGGGTCAAGGAATGGATTGCATCCGGGAACGAGTCGTTTTATCAGCATACACAAGGGACGGTCTCCTACGCATACAAAGGGCAGTACAAGAAAGTAGACCAGCCAGTTGAAAACATCTCGCTGCGCAGCTTGAAGGAGCAGAACAAGGTCATCCGCGCAAACAGCGGCGCCAGCTTGATCGATGTGGGCGACGGTGTAGCATGTCTGGAATTTCATTCACCGAACAATGCGATCGGCGCCGATATCCTGCTCATGATTCAGCAGAGCGTAGAAGAGGTGCGCAAAAATTACGAAGCTTTGATTATCGCGAACCATGGGCGTAACTTCTGCGTCGGCGCTAATCTCATGCTGCTTCTGATGGAAGCGCAGGACGAGGAATGGGATGAAATCGACAGTATTATCCGAATGTTCCAGAATACGATGCTGCAGTTGAAGTATTTGGAGAAGCCCGTTGTTGCCGCACCTCACCATATGACATTGGGAGGCGGCGTGGAGGCTTGTCTGCCGGCTGACGAGGTATGCGCATACACGGAGACCTATTACGGCCTGGTGGAAACAGGAGTCGGATTGATTCCCGCAGGCGGAGGCTGCAAGGAGCTAACGCTGCGGCTAAGCCGGGCGAACCCGAATCCGGAGGTCGATTTGCAGCCTCACATGAATGAGCTTTTCATGAATATCGGCACGGCCAAGGTATCGGCCAGCGCCCACGATGCCCGAAAAATTGGTTACCTTCGTTCATCGGACAGGGTCGTCGCCAACCAGGAGCACTTGATTTATGAAGCCAAGCAGTCCGCGCTCCGGCTCGTCCGGGAGGGATACGTACCGCTGTCGCAAGAAAGCATCCGGGTAGTCGGTGCAGACGGAAAGGCGGTATTGCAGCTCGGCGCATATTCCATGCGGCAAAGCGGGTATATCAGCGACCATGATTTGCTGATCGCCGGCAAGCTGGCCCATGTGCTTGCCGGCGGAGACGTGCCTGCCGGAACGATGGTGACAGAGCAATACATGCTGGATCTGGAGCGTGAGGCGTTCCTCAGCCTGTGCGGCGAACCGAAAACGCAGCAGCGTATGCAGTATATGCTTTCCAAAGGCAAGCCGCTGCGCAACTGATCGAATCGGAGAGAGGTGAATGCTCATGAGAGAAGCCGTCATTGTATCGGCTGTCCGCACGCCGGTGGGGCGGGCCAAAAAGGGCAGCTTGGCCCATACCCGCGCGGAGGATTTGGGGAAAACAGCGCTTCAAGCTGTCGTTGACCGGGCGCCCGGCATGAAGAAGGAGGACGTAGAGGACATCATCATCGGATGCGCGATGCCGGAAGGGGAGCAGGGATTGAACTTTGCCCGCATCATGTCGCTGTACGCCGGGTTCCCGTCGACGGTACCGGCCCTGACGATCAACCGGTTTTGCTCGTCAGGCCTGCAGTCGATCGCCTTTGCGGCGGAGCGTATTATTGCGGGCGGCGCCGATATCATCATCGCCGGCGGCGTGGAAAGCATGAGCCACGTGCCGATGACCGGCTTCAAGCTGGCGCCGCATCCGAGGCTCATGCAGGAGATGCCGCAAGTCTATATCGGCATGGGCCACACGGCGGAGAATGTGGCCGAGCGTTTCGGCATTTCCCGCGAGGACCAGGACCGGTTTGCGATGTCGAGCCACCGCAAAGCGGCTAATGCTCTTGAATCGGGCGCCTTCAAAGAAGAGATCGTTCCGGTGCATACGTCGCTCAGAGGCTTTGGCGATAACGGCAAGCCTTGGGAGAAGCCGATTGTTCTGGATAGGGACGAAGGGGTTCGTGCCGACACTACGCTTGAGGGTCTGGCCAAGCTCAAGCCCGCGTTCAAGGCGGGCGGCTCCGTTACCGCGGGAAACGCCTCGCAGATGAGCGACGGTGCGGCGGCGGTGCTCGTGATGAGCAGGGAGAAAGCGGAGGAGCTGGGACTCACACCGCTGGCCGCCTTCCGGTCGTTCGCCCTGGCGGGAGTGGACCCTGAAATCATGGGCGTCGGACCGGTAGAAGCCATTCCCAAGGTGCTTAAGCGCGCGGGTCTTGGACTGGAGGATATTCGTCTGTTTGAAATTAACGAAGCGTTTGCCTCCCAATGTCTGCATATTATTCGGGAGCTTAAGCTGGATGAGAGCCTGGTGAATGTGAACGGCGGAGCGATTGCGCTCGGTCATCCGCTCGGCTGCACGGGCACCAAGCTGACGACCGGCCTGATCTATGAGCTTCGCCGCCGTGGAGGGGGTTATGGGGTGGTATCGATGTGCATCGGCGGCGGCATGGGGGCGGCCGGTGTGTTTGAGGTATACCCGGAATAACGGTATGAAAACATATGCGACGGAGGAGAGAGGGATATGGCAGACAAAGTGATTGGCGGAAGTTTTGTCATTGACGATCCGGACTTTCAGTCCGTTGTCACACCGGATGATTTGACGGAGGAGCAGCGGATGATTGCGGAGATGACCGCAGATTTCGTGGAAGGCGAAGTGCTGCCGGTCGATGAGGAAATCGAAAAGCTGAACTACGATTTGACCTTAAAGCTGCTGAAGACGTCAGGAGAGCTGGGGCTTCTCGGGGCGGATGTGCCGGAAGCGCTGGGCGGACTCGGACTCGATAAGGTCAGCACCACGCTGATCAACGAGCGGTTATCCAAGGCTTCTTCCTTTGCTCTGTCCGTCGGTGCCCATGTAGGTATCGGAACTCTTCCGATCGTCTATTTCGGCACGCCGGAGCAGAAAAAGAAATATTTGCCCGATCTGGCCAGCGGCGGGCTTATTGCCGCCTATTGCCTGACAGAGCCGTCATCGGGCTCGGACGCGCTTGGCGCGAAAACGACGGCGCGTCTTTCGGAGGACGGCCGCCACTATGTACTTAACGGGACGAAGCAGTTCATTACCAACGCGGGCTTCGCCGATCTTTTCATTGTCTATGCCAAAGTGGACGGAAAGGACTTCAGTACCTTCATCGTCGAACGGACAATGGAAGGGGTAAGTATCGGTCCGGAGGAAAAGAAAATGGGCATCAAGGGCTCCTCAACCTGCCCGCTTATCCTTGAAGAGGTAAAGGTTCCTGTGGAAAACCTGCTTTGGGAAGTAGGCAAAGGCCATCTCATTGCCTTTAATATCTTGAACATCGGCCGTTTCAAGCTGGCCGCGGGCTGTCTGGGCGCCTCCAAGGATACGATTGAACTATCGGCCAAATATGCCAATGCCCGCAAGCAATTCGGCAAGCCGATCTCCTCCTTTCCGCTGATCGGCAAGAAGCTGGCCGAAATGAATGTGCGTACCTATGTGCTCGAAAGCATGGTATACCGTACGGCCGGCTTGATGGATGCGGTGCTGAACGATATCGACCACGGAAGTCCGGAAGCGGGAGTCCAGTCCGCCAAGGCGATTGCTGAGTATGCGCTGGAATATTCCATCAATAAGGTGTTCGGTTCGGAAACGCTCCAGTTCGCAGCGGATGAAGGCGTGCAGATTCACGGCGGCTACGGATTTATCCGGGAATACAAAATTGAACGCATTTACCGTGATTCGCGGATTAACCGCATCTTTGAAGGAACGAATGAAATCAATCGCCTGCTCATTCCCGGTACGCTGCTAAAACGAGCCATGAAGGGTGAACTGCCGCTTATGCAAAAAGCGCAGGCGCTTCAGTCGGAGCTGCTGCAGCTTGTTCCAGGACAACAATTTGACGGTACGCTGGACGAAGAAACGCATCTGGTTTCCATGGCCAAAAAGATATTTCTCATGACTGGAGGCGCCGCTGTACAGAAGTTTCAAATGCAGCTTGAGCAGGAGCAGGAAGTACTCAGTCATCTGGCCGACATGATGATTCAAATCTATGCTATGGAAAGTGCGCTCCTTCGCACCCGGCAGAGGATCGCCAAGCAGGGTGAGGACAAATCGGCATGCGCTATAGATATGACCCGGGTTTTCGTTCCAGAAGCGTTCGAGAAGGTAGAATCGCTTGCCAAGGAAACGCTTTCGGCTGTAGAGACGGGAGACGTGCTGCGTACGCAGCTCTCTATCTTAAAGAAGCTGAGCCGTCGTACGCCGGTCAATACGGTGAAGCTAAAGCGGCAAATCGCCGCCCGAGTGATCGAGTCGGAATCTTTCGTGTGCTAATCCGATGTCATACCAAAGGGGTGATCGGTCGTGACACAAAAACCGTGGTTGCTTCATTATCCGGAAGAAGTACCTCCGACTTACACGTATCCCAAACAAAATCTGGCTGACTTTCTGGTTCAGTCTGCAGTCAGGTTTCCGCATCATACGGCGCTGCATTTTATGGGTAAAGAAATGAATTACGCCGATCTGCTTGAAGCCTCATACCGGTTTGCCCATTCGCTTCGCAAGCTGGGTGCGGTCAAGGGGGATCGGGTGGCGATCATGCTGCCCAACTGCCCTCAATTGGTGATAGCGTACTACGGAGCATTGCAGGCAGGAGCAGTGGTGGTGATGACCAACCCGTTGTATATGCAGCGGGAGCTTGAGCATCAGTTGAAGGATTCAGGCGCCGTCTATCTGGTTACCCTCGATTTGCTGTTCCGGAAAGCGAAAAGTACAGTACCTGGTACGGCAGTTCGTCATATTATCGTGACTTCGATTAAGGATTACCTTCCTTTTCCGAAAAATTTGCTTTATCCGCTGAAAGCCAAAAAGGATGGTTTGAACCGCGAGGTCCAGTTTGGGGAGGGAGTCCACGCTTTCTTGAGGCTGATGCACCATGCAGCCAGCACGCCCGTTCATACGGAGGTCGATGCGGTAAACGATATCGCCCTGCTGCAGTACACCGGCGGCACGACGGGGCTGTCCAAGGGCGTGATGCTGACTCACTATAACGTCATTGCCAATACGGTTCAAACCGGCTTGTGGGCTTACAAAAGCATCCCCGGCAAAGAGCGCTATTTGGCACCCCTTCCTTTTTTTCATGTGTTCGGTCTGACGGTACTGATGAACCAGGCGATGATGCTGGGCGGATGCTTGATACTGCTTCCCAAATTTGAGGTGAACCAGATTCTTTCGCTGATTCACAAGCTGAGACCGACGGTTTTTCCCGGTGCGCCGACGATGTATATTGCGCTGATCAGCCATCCGGACGTAAGCAAATACAATCTGTCCTCGATCCGAATGTGCATCAGCGGGGCGGCGCCCCTTCCTCTTGAGGTGCAGGAACGGTTTGAAAAAATAACAGGCGGGCGGCTTATTGAAGGCTATGGATTGACGGAAGCATCCCCTGTTACACATGCCAATCCTATTTGGGCCAAACGGAAGCTGGGCTCGATCGGCATCCCTTTTCCCGATACGGAGGCCAAGGTGGTTCATCCGGCAACGGGAGAGGAGCTTCCGGCAGGCGAGATTGGGGAACTTGCGGTCCGCGGTCCTCAGGTCATGAAGGGCTATTGGAACAACCCGGAGGAAACAAGCCGTGTACTGAAGGAAGGTTGGCTGCATACAGGGGATATGGCGCGGATGGACGAAGAAGGGTATTATTATATTATGGACCGGATGAAGGATATGATCATTGCCGGCGGGTTCAATATCTTTCCGCGGGAAGTCGAGGAAGTGCTGTTCGAGCATCCGGGCGTAGAGGAAGCCGCCGTCTTGGGCATGCCGGACCCCTACCGGGGTGAAACGGTAAAAGCTTATATTGTCCTAAAGGAAGGGATATCCTTGGAAGTAAAGGAGCTTGAACAGTGGTGCAGGGAGCGTCTTGCCGCCTACAAGGTCCCTCATCTATATGAGTTTCGTCGTGAGCTTCCCAAAACATTGGCAGGCAAAGTACTTCGCAGAAAACTGATCGAGGAAAATATGCAGCAGCAGGAACGGAAGCTGAAATAGAAGTCCGTTCCTTTCGGAGCATGAATGGAGAGAATACTGTGGATATGGAACAATTGAAAAAAAATGTAGAGCGCATGCTGGAGGAGGCGCAGAATACCTTTTGGGGCTATTTGGGGTGCGAGTTGGTTGAGTTCGATGAAAATAAGGCTGTCGTATCGCTGGATGTGAAGGAGCATCATCTGAATTTCATCGGCCTGCTTCACGGAGGCGTGCATACGACTCTGCTGGATACCGCGATGGGAATTGCGGCGATGGCCGCCCGGCCGGGCTATAATGTAGTGACCTCCGGTCTGAATATGCATTTTACCGCGCCGGCAGGCAAAGGCAAAGTGACAGCTGTGGCGGAAGTCGTTCATATGTCAGCCAGAACGATTACTACCCGGGGGACCTTAACGAACGAAAACAACACCCTGTGCTCGATGGCGACCGCGTCCTTTCGGGTCATCGACCAAAAATGAAATGGCGGCTCCCGGGTTGAAGGGGCAAAATAATATTATAGTATGGATAATAGACCGGGTCATTCCAGTGAACGGTCTATTTCTTTTGCTGCTGAAGCGGGAGCAGTACAATCTGTAGGGCTGATCGCCTAGCCATATAATAAATTTAGGAATTATGAAGGAAATATGTAGATGCGTGTCGAATACTTATGAGATTTGCCCCAAAATCAACTAGTAAAAACTGGAGGGTTATCAGAATGAAAAAAGCATCACTCTTCGCACTCACTGCGGTGCTCTTCGTAACCACTGCGCTTGCAGGCTGTGGAAGCAAGGAAACGGCACCGGGCAACGCGGCCGAACCCGCAAAAACGCAAACGGAGGTGGTCTCGGTTGAAATCGGTATGCTCAAGCTGGCTAGTTCCGCACCGTTATTTATCGGGATTGAGAAAGGGTTCTTCCAAGAGGAAAATATCGATGCGAAGGCCAAGTGGTTCGATGCGGCGCAGCCGATTGCTGTAGCCACTGCGGGCGGCAGCGTGGATGTAGGCGCAACCGGGATCACCGCAAGCTTGTACAACATGGTGGCCGGCGGCCAAAAGCTCGTTATTGTTGCAGACAAAGGCAGAGAGCAAAAGGGCTATTCTTCTACAGCCTTGATGGTTCCATCGGATTCTCCGGTCAAAGCGATCGAGGAATTGAAAGGCAAGAAAATCGGAATTACCCAAACCGGATCTACTTACCATTACATGGCTGGACGTCTGCTTGAAAAGCATGGATTGACACTTAACGATGTTCAATTCGTGCCCCTGAACAGCATTAAGGGCCTGATGGAATCGCTCAAGAGCAAGCAGGTCGATGCAGTTATGCTCAATGAGCCCAACATCACCGCTGTTGTGAAGGAAGGTTACGGTAAGGTCGTAGCTCAGGTAGGCGATGAAATCGAGTATCAAACGTCCGGTATTTTCTTCTCTCCTAAGCTTGCAGGCAACCAGGACGCGGCTGTTCGTTTTATGAAGGCCTATGCCAAAGCTACACGCTACTACTATGATGCGGTGCTGGTCAAAAAGGACGGCCAGCTGGTACCTGGAGCCAATTACGATGAAGTGGTTAAAATCGTCGCCAAATATACGGATCAACCGGAAGAGATCGTAAAGCAAGGACTTCCTTATATCGACCGTGACGGGAAGCTTTTGGCAGAAGACATCAAGACCCAGGTGGACTGGTATGCCAAAGAGAAGCTGATCGAAAAAGCGATTGATACCAAAGAGATTGTAAATACGGCTCTACTGGACGAAGCTCTCAGCAAACTGGGGAATTAATGCTATGAGAATCGTAGTGGACAACGTGGAGAAACGGTTTATCGACTCGAAGAAACGAGAGGTTACCGCTCTTAGAAACATAAACTTTACGATAGAAGAACAAGAGTTTGTGGTACTGGTCGGTCCAAGCGGCTGCGGGAAGTCCACACTTCTCAATATTGTCGGCGGCTTGCTGTCTCCTTCCGAAGGAGAGGTTTATTTTGAGGGGCTATCCTCGGCTAAACCTCCCCGGCTCGGCATCGTTTTTCAAGAAATCGCGCTCTTTCCGTGGAGGACGGTCTATGAGAATGTGGTGTTCGGACTGGAAGAGCAGGGTGCAAGCAAGCAGGAGCAGCAGGAAAAAGGCAAGTATTATATTGATATGGTCGGGCTTACGGGATTTGAATCGGCTTATCCCAAGCAGCTATCCGGCGGGATGCGCCAACGGGCGGGCATTGCCCGGGCGCTTGCCGTCGAGCCGGATTTACTGCTGATGGATGAACCGTTCTCGGCGTTAGACGCCCAGACGCGTACATTGATGCAGGAAGAGCTGCTCTCGATCTGGAATCGTACCCGATTAAGCACTTTATATGTCACGCACAATATACAAGAGGCGGTATATTTGGCCGACCGGGTAATTGTGCTTTCCCGTCATCCGGGTCAAATCAAAGAAGTGATTCATATCGATCTACCCAAGACGGGAAGAGATCAAGAAGAACATCGCGTCGCCTTCGAGAGGTATGCGAATGAAATCTGGCAGCTGATCCGGCATGATGCACAGGAAGCGCTGAAGGAGGGTTAGGCATGAGTCAAGCATCGAGAGAATCGTTACCCGAAACACCGGCCCATGCTTCGGCGCAAGGACAGCAGAAACATGTCATCCGTAACCGAGTGTCCTTCCTGGAGCAAAAAATTCCGGTTTATGCCTCCGTACTTGGGATTGTCGGCCTCCTGCTTCTGTGGGAAACCATATGCCGTCTGGGGCTTGTGCCTCCGTTGTTCCTGCCGGCTCCGTCGTTGATTTTATCGGCCGGCTGGGAGATGCTGTCCAGCGGCGAGCTGCATGAGAACATCCTGGCCAGCTTGTCCCGGATTATCATCGGGTACGGTATTGGCGCCGTGTGCGGCATTATGATCGGTCTTATTCTGGGCTTCTCACGCTGGGCGGACGCGGTATTGTCTCCCGTCGTGTATTCCATTTATCCGATTCCGAAAATCGCTTTGCTGCCCTTGATTATTTTATGGCTCGGAATTGGGGAAGCGCCGAAGTTTACCATGATTGCCCTTGGCGTATTTTTCCCTGTGGTCATCAATACATTCTCGGGGGTAAAGAACGTAGATCCGATTTGGATCAAAGCTGCGGTTACTTTTGGCTCCAGCCATTTGAACGTTATCCGGAAGGTTATTCTTCCAGGGGCTTTGCCGATGATCTTCGCCGGGCTTAAGCTTGCGGCCGGTACATCCCTGCTGCTTTTGGTATCGGCTGAAATGATCGCGGCTCAACAAGGGATCGGTTCCATGATTCTGCATTACGGGAATCTGATGATTACGACCAAGCTCATGGTCGGGGTGCTGATCCTGTCTTTGCTGGGCCTTCTCTTCAACCGTGGACTTCAGTGGCTTGAAAGCAAGCTGCTGCCGTGGAAATAATTGAACATCGAATTGAACGCTCAATAAGCACTCATCGGGAGATTCGTCTCACCGGTGAGTGCTTTTTCTGTTCTTGTTAGGGTTCCATTCAAATGGCAACTTTTAAGCTTTGCCCCTGAAGCTGCTCACAGGAATCGCATATGCCGGATACTTCAAGATAGGTGCTTTCCGCCCGGAATCCGTCTCCGAATTCGACCAAAGCCGGAACGGCCGCCGTAAAGTCTTGGATTTTACCGCAATGAACGCAATATAAATGATGATGAGGCTCCGTATTCGTATCGTATCGCAGAACATCTCCATGATGAATATGAAAATCCTTCAGCAGCCCCAACGCTTTTAACGTACGGAGATTTTTGTAGATGGTCGTGATGCTTACATATTTGGGATGGTCGGTGTAGATCGATTCGAACAATTCCTCAGCCGTAGGGTGGGATAGCTTCAAATATAAATGCTCCAAAATGAGCTGCCGCTGTGTAGTCATGCGAATATTAGCCGCCTGTAATTGACGGATGGCATCGTTAATGGTGGTATTCATAGCGCCCTCCTTCATAGTTATAATTAGACTTAATTTAACTATTAATTTAATTTTATCATCGTCTTACCCCCCGATCATGATTACTAGATGAAGGTGAGATGAAGAATAAATGAAGAGGAAGGTGCTGAGGTCGGTTAATCGGTCATTTGTTTTTCGACATGGTTTCTTATTTCTATTGAAATTTATAATGATTATAATATAATAACTAATAAAATTTGTTTAGCGTTGGGGTGCTGTCTGATGAATATATATGATTTTACAGTTGAAAAAACCAATGGTGAAAATGTGCCTTTGTCAATTTATAAAGGAAAAGCGTTATTAATCGTAAATACAGCAAGTAAGTGTAAATTCACGCCGCAATTTGTTGATTTGCAAAAGCTGTATGATCAATATCGCGAGCATGGATTTGAAATTCTGGGCTTTCCTTGTAACCAATTCGGCGAACAGGAGCCGGGAAGCAATGAAGAAGCAGCCTCTTTCTGCCAGATCAATTACGGGGTGAAGTTTCCTGTATTCGCCAAAGTTGAAGTGAACGGCATGGAGGCGAGCCCGATGTTCGACTATTTAAAGAAGGAAGCTCCCTTTCAAGGGTTTGACGAATCGAAGATCCAGGCTAAACTGCTCAAAATGATGATCAGCGAAAAAAATCCGGAGTGGCTGGTCGGTGATTCAATTAAGTGGAATTTTACCAAGTTCCTGGTGAGTCAAGAAGGAGAAATTTTGCGAAGGTATGAGCCTTCGGAGGAACCGACAGATTTTGCAGACGATATTGCGAAGCTTGTTCAGTGTTATCATAAGCGTTAGGAACTTTTTCACCATCATTTTTTTCAAGCATAGAATAATCGACTAATTTCCCGGGAAATGCATACTTTTCCATTTTCCATCATGGATGTCGAATATGCGATTTTTCTTTTCACTGGGAAATATAGTGGTTTTTCAAATCAGCAGGAATGGGTATAAGTTTTTACGTATGCCTAGAAAAAATGCAGGCGATGTTGACATTTTGTAAAAATATTTTAAGCTTATTTTAATAATCGTAATTTATCCTATCAATAAATAAGCAAAATTGATATGTAGGGACGGTGTTAGGGATGAAAGTGTTCGTCACGATCCACAACAAACAGATCCCCGTTTTCGCCGACAATTTGAATAAGAAAACATTAAAACTGCTGAAGACGGCGCTGGACAATAAGTTGGAAACAGGAAGACATGCTTTGAAAAAATGTCTTCAAACGCTGATTAGTATTGAAGTGGTAGGCTGCGAAGCGATCCTTCATTCGATCAACGAGAGAGATTCATTGGCACTCTCACTTTATTAATATAAGAGTCATTTCAAAAGGGTCCTTTGCTTTGTGCGAGGGATCTTTTTGATTATCCTCACCGAAAGGACGGTTCATCCCAAACTCTTCTTTCAAAGGCCGGTTTCTAGCTGCGGTTAAAAGGGTAAATACATATATGTTTCCTCTTAATTTTATCCTGAGTGAGGTGAGGCCTTATGTCGTATTCGAATATTTTGGTTGCATACGATGGTTCCAAGGAATCGGAAAAGGCGATGGCAGCGGCCATTCAATTGACCATTGTTATGCCGAATGCCAAACTTGAGGTCATCCACGTGTTTAATTTACCGGTTGTTATTTTTGGGGAAGCGATGGTCAGCCCTCCGGCGGATTCAAACCGAATAGAATATGAACATGCTGAAGCGATCTTGGAAAAGGCAAAGCAAGCGGTGTCCGGTCTGGGGCGAGGGGAAGCCATTTTGAAGCAGGGCATCCCGGCCAAAACCATCGTAAGCCATGCACATGACAATAACTGCGATTTAATCGTCATCGGGAGCAGGGGGTTAAGCGCAATCGGAGAATTTATGCTGGGCAGCGTCAGCAGCCATGTCTTGAAGCATGCCAAGATTCCCGTGCTGGTAGTGAAATAATCGAAGTTGGACTTAGGACAGGATGCCGTAATGGGCTCCTGTTTTTTCATTTTATTCGTTTAGCATCAAAATTTTATCCGAAGGATGATTTTTTCTTTGGTAATAGAAGGATAAACCGACCAGCAGCTAGAATGTTATTCTTAACAATCCCAGCAGTTGGAAAAAATGCAGGAGGCTTGGAATGGCTAGCGACAATTTTTGGGATCACCCCTTGTTTCTCCTTAGTTTCCATCATTCCCCGTCAGGTATGGCGCTGACAGCCGCTTCCGGTCGTATTATGGCAGCCAATAAAGCGCTCCACCAAATTTTGGGTTTTCCTGAATCTGAATTGGTTGGACGAATGCTGACTGACCTAGGCCACCGCGATAATTTGGCTAGCTTGGGTACATTTTGGCAGGAACTGGTTTTGATGCCAAGTGAAAACGCAGTCCAACAGGTGGAATTATATTGGCGTCACAGGGAAGGATATGTGATGGCTTTAACGATGACCGCCTCCAAATATGAAAGGCAGGAAGCGGGGACGGAGGCTTATTTTATTGTACATTTGGCCAAATCCGAGGGTTACTTCAACACTGATCGTAAATGCCGGGAAGATGAAGCTGCATTCGGATCAATACCGAATCCCCCTGTACAAAAACTAAATTGTCAACAGCTTTACGAGCTGTTTGCGGTCCATTCGCAAGATATCATTTCTTATTGTGATCCGGACGGCGTAATCCTTTATACCTCCCCTGCTGTATACCGCCAATTGGGATACCATCAGGAAGAGCTGATCGGAAAACCTTCCGTTGAATTGATTCATCCGGAGGATCTGCACCAGAAACGAAGCGCTTGTGAAAAGGTTTGCGCGGATGAATGTATACATATATGCAGAATATTACATAAAAAAGGATATTACATTTACTTCGAATACTCTGTTAAAAAAATAAGAGATGAAAACGGCCGGGTATGCAATTTTTTGATCGTCGGACGGGATATCACACTAAGAAAAGAAGCTGAGGAAGCACTGCAAAAGAGTGAGGAGAAGTACAAGAGGCTTATTGAAGAAATGCCGGAAGCGCTCCTCATTCAACAAGAGGGCAGATGGGTCTGTGTGAACGAAATGGCGGTCAGGCTGTTGGGAGCCGCGAACAGGAGCGAGCTGCTGAACAAGCCGGTCATTGATTTCATTGATCCCGACGTGCTTCAAGCGGCATCCGGCTTGAGTGAAACGATAGGCACCGGTGAGTTTGTTCCGACCTTCAAAGGGAAGTTTATTACCATACAAGGAGAGCCTGTCGATGTGGAGTTCTCGGCTGTTCCCGCCTGGTATGAGAATCATAATGCTGTCCGGATTATTGCAAAAGACATTAGTGAGGCCCGCAAGGCGCAGGAGCTGCTGCAAAATTCGGAGAAGCTTTCGCTTGTCGGGCAGCTGGCTGCGGGAATTGCCCACGAAATCCGCAATCCATTGACCGCCGTCAAAGGATTTATCCAGCTTCTGAGATCGGGAGTAGCCGATAAGGAGCAGTATTATGACATCATTTCATCGGAAATTAACCGGATCGAACAAATATTGGGCGAAATGCTGGTCCTGGCCAAGCCTCAAGCGGTTCAATACATACCGGTAGACATTCCTCGATTGCTGACCCATGTCACGACTTTGATTGAATCGCAAGCGCTGATGAACAGTATTGAAATCGAAAAGGTATGCGAAGAGGGTCTCCCTTGCATTGATGGCGATGAGAACCAACTCAAGCAGGTATTTATCAATGTGATGAAAAATGCGGTAGAGGCCATGCCGCAGGGCGGTAAGCTTACGGTTCGGGCAAATAAGCCGGCAGAGGACCGGATTGTCGTAAGAGTGATGGATCAAGGCAGCGGTATACCGGCAGATCAATTGCACCGGATCGGCCATCCGTTCTTTACGACCAAGGAGCACGGTACCGGGCTTGGGATGATGGTCAGCTTCCAAATCATCGAAAGGCACGGCGGCCATGTATCCATTTCGAGCGAGGTCGGACAAGGCACAACGATCGAAATCGTATTGCCCGTGTCTGCTGTCAAAGGCAGCTTACCATAGAAGAGAAATATAAACGGCGGATCGGGGCTATTCCCCCGATCCGCCGTTTATATTTCTTCGAATTCCTCAAGCTGCCCTTCCGCGTAGCCCTCCGTCAAGATCCCCCCGAAAGGCTCCAGAAGCGAAAGAGCATAAACGGCAAGCGGCTCCTTCTGGTCAAGCTTGTAGTAGGCATTAAGCGCTTCAAGCAAGTCCCTGCCCAAAACCGGATTAAACTGTTCCAGGCCGCGGTACATCCACTTTCCGTCGCCAAGCCACTGTCCTCCCGTTCGAAGCGCGAAGGCTGCCAAGCCTTCAGCCAGCTTGGCAGCGATAAACATGCCCTCTCCGCGATGATCGGTGCCGAGCAAATCGTTCAGCGTTTCGCCGATCTCATACCTGGACCGGTCCAGCTCCTGCCTTGACCAGGCGGGAGGACCTGAGAGCAAGTCCCGCCTCGCCTCATCGGCCAAGCTGAGAGCGGTTTCGTGTCCACGGATGACTAAGCCTTCTGCGCACATCCGCAGCAGCGACGGAATGGCGCATTCGATGGCTTGATCAAAGAAATGGCGATAGGTCTCTTTCGTTAGAACGAACGCTTCAATCACCCATCCAAATGCTTTGTACGTCCTGCGAAAAGGGGCTGAAACGGATTCATCTATAATGACGATATCCAGATCCGAAGTTTCGGTCGAGCGTCCCTGCACGACACTTCCGGCCAGAATGGCCGCTTCACAAGCCGGAAAATGGGTTGCAACGAACCGATTTGCGGCTTCCATATAAGGTGTTTTCATCTTGATTCCGCCTGACTGATAAAATTCAATCCCTAGCCTTCATTTGCGCGCAATAAACAGCGCGCAGCTGATATAGTTCCGATTGTCCAGAATCAACTCGTCATGCTCCAGCGAGGCGCGCCAGATGGAGGCGTCGAAGATGGCTTGCTGATCGATGATTTGATAAAGATCGGGATGGGCGGATTGATCCGCAGCCATATGCTCTTGAAATTCATACCGGTCCGCAACCCGAGCTTCCGAAAATTTTGCCTCAAGCAAATCGGTCCATGCTTTCTCTGTAAGCAGTCCGCCGAAACCGAAAAAGGCGGTCAGCTTCGTGAACACCTCTGCGGGGATGGATTCGGACATGACGACCTCGCGGTCATAGAGAACGCCGCCGGGCTTCAGCACGCGGTGGTATTCTTTAATCGCAGAGGGAATATCGGCAAAATTGGTCACAGATTCGGCGAGCACGATATCGAAGCTGTCATCGTCAAACGGCAGAGCGGTAATGCTGCCCTCAACAAAATCCAGCTGCAAGCCTTCGCTTTGGGCACGGATCCTTGCTTTTGCCAGCATTTCCGGCCGGATGTCAAGCCCCGTCATGGAATGTCCCTGCCTGGCCAGATAACAGGATGTTCTGCCGGTGCCGCAGCCGACTTCGAGCACCCGGCTTTGCGGTGGAAGCGGAAAACGGCGAAGCTGTTCCAGTGTAGCCGTAAAGCCCCCAGGGTGCGCGCTTCCTGCACCCAAACGGGTTAACATATCCAAATATTCCACTCCATCGATCACCTGCCTTATCTAAGATATGGTTCTATTTTATGAGAAAAAAGAAAAAGGGATATGGATAGATGCCCCCTCTCTGTACTTTTTCATCGGAAGATCAGGAATAGTATGGAGGAAAGCGGAAAATGCTAAAGATGATATTTGCAAAAAAAGGAACGGAGGAGCAAAAGATGAACCATCTGATGCATGTCTGTCTTGCAGCGTTGATCGGCTTGGGAATGATCCGTCCGCTCGATCCAGCCGCGGCCGCTCGTCCGTCGGACCATATAACGGTGACCGTCAAGGCATCTCCGGAATCGGAGATGCGGACGGAATTAACGGTACACTCAAGACCGCTGATGAAACAGCTTCGCAAATTGAAAGCTCACTCGGCACAGCACGGTATCCTTACGGATACCTATATTTGGTTAAAAAGACCGGAGGGCGATGTCCTGTATGGGGTTGACGATCGGGGAGACTGGTATGATGCAAGCCGCAAAGAGACGCTGCCATTGAATCCTGCCTTAAAGGAGCAAATGAAAAACTACATTTATGCCGCACGTGCCGCTCATTATGGAAAGCTTGTCCCCTGGACTGACGCCAAGAACACCGTCTACATGAAATCTGTCGCCCAGGTCGTTGACCTCGAAACGGGGCTTCGTTTTCAGGCGCAGCGCAGAGCGGGAAGCAGCCATGCGGACATGCAGCCGCTCACCAAAGCGGATACCGAGGTGATGAAGAAAATTTACAGTGGAGAGTGGAGCTGGAGACGAAGAGCCGTGTTGGTACAAATGGACGGGAAATCACTTGCCGCCTCCATGCATGGGATGCCGCATGGAGGCGACGGAATCCCGGATAACGCCTTTTCCGGCCATTTCTGCATCCATTTTCTCGGAAGCACCACGCATGGATCGGGGAATGTGGACCCTGACCATCAATGGATGGTATACAAGGCGGCGGGGCGTTTGGATGAAGCGTTTAAGCAAGCATCTCCTTACGGGGTGATTGACAGTTTTTTCATTGCCCTAAACCAGCAGGATCCCGAGCTGCTTCGAAGAGCGTTTGCCGACCGGGAAAATCCCGTACTGAACTATTTCCTCCAAACCATGAACCAGATTAAGTCCATCCGGAAGATAAAAGCATATTCTGAAAAAGATGCCACCGGACAAACCCGTTTCGAGCTGCCGGTCGAGGTAACGGTGCACGCGGCAGGAAGACACCCGGAAAAACAAACGTACGCTTTTGTGCTGGACAAAGCATCGGATGATGCTCCCTGGCAAATCGTTTCGGTCACTTGGACAGCCTAAAAGGGATCTTCTTGAAATTTAATATAGGCCTTTAGAATCATTTTTGGTAAGTCTTTTGTAGGGTTTTGTCGTTTGACATAAGGATCGCATTATGGTAATGCTTTAACATAGCAAGGATCAGACGTAAACCGGAGAATCGGGTATGATATGGGAGGATATATCGGGAAAAAGGAGCATAGGGCAGGTAATCTTCCCTTACCTTAGGAGAGGAGGGATAATCTGGAATAAATCCGGGATATCCGACATGACCGTCAGAAGCGATCATGTTAGCATTAAAAGTGATCGCGATCAAAACATTTTGGAGGGATGTGAAACAACTTGAGGCAATGGTTGAAAATTCCGCTCATACTTTTGTTGTTTGCGGCAGTGGCAGGATGCGGAACTGTAAACGATGCCGGAGCTCCGCAAGGAGACAGCCCGGCTGCCGCCGGAGGCAACAAAGAGGGTACATTAGCCAAAGCGCAAGAACAAGGTTATGTCACGGTAGGATTTGCCAATGAAAAACCGTACGCTTACCAAACGGCGGACGGGGAGCTGACCGGTGAAGCGGTCGAAATTGCACGGACAGTATTAAAAAACTTAGGAATTAACGAAATGCGCGGTGAATTGACCGAATTTGGTTCTTTGATCGCCGGTCTGCAAGCCAAGCGGTTTGATCTGATTACGGCGGGCATGTTCATTAATCCGGACCGTTGTTCGGCGGTTGCTTTTGCCGACCCGGAGTACAGCATAGGAGAAGCGATTGCGGTCAAGAAAGGAAATCCTTTGGCTTTAAACAGCTATAAGGATATTGCCGGGAACAAAGATGCCCGGGTAGCGGTCATGGCCGGGGCGGTGGAGATCGGGTATTTGGAGAAATCCGGCATACCGAAGGACCGCATGCTGATCGTTCCCGATCAGGCGTCCGCCATCAGTGCCTTGCAAGCAGGCCGTGCGGAAGCGATTACGATGACAGGTCCCGCACTGCAGTCCATGCTGGATTCGGCCAATGACAGCAATCTTGAACGGGTTGCCGATTTCGAGCAGCCGATCATCGACGGCAAAAGCGTCAGAGGCTACGGAGCTACGGCTTTCCGGCAGGATGATCAGGAATTTAAAGACGCATTCAATACGGAGCTGAAGAAGCTTAAGGATTCCGGTGAGCTTTTGACCATTCTGCAAAAATTCGGATTTACGGAGGAGGAGCTTCCGGGCGGCATGACGGCCGCGGAGCTATGCGGTCAATAGCATGGACGTTTCCGTAATGAATATGCTGCCGCTGCTCCTCGAAGGGGCTAAAGTGACGGTCTTGGTGGCCGCGCTTGCCGGCTGCCTTGCCTTTGCGGCGGCCGTAACGGCGGGACTTTGCAAGCTTTCCGGATGGCGGGCCGTACGAACGGTAACGGCCGTTTACGTTGAAGTGTTTCGCGGAACCTCGCTGTTGGTCCAGCTGTTCTGGCTTTATTTTGCCCTGCCTTTCCTGGGCTTGGAGCTTCCAAAGCTGCTGGCAGCAGTGCTTGCGGTAGGGCTGAATTACGGCGCTTACGGATCGGAGATCGTCCGCAGCTCGATTCTGGCGGTCCCCAAAGGGCAGTGGGAAGCGGCGACCGCACTGAATATGACCCCTTATGAGCGGATGACGAGAATTATTTTTCCACAAGCATTTGTTCGTATGCTTCCCCCGTTCGGCAATTTAATGATTGAACTGATTAAATCTACCTCGTTGGTATATTTCATTACTTTAGCCGATTTGACCTATCAGGCGATGCTGCTTCGAAACAATTACTACCCGATGACGCCGTACATTTTTGCGCTGCTGCTTCTGTTTTACTTTGTTCTGGCCTATATCGTTTCCTTAGGTACCAAGTGGGCTGAACGCAAAGCAGCGGCGGGGAGGATGTAACGATGTGGAATTGGGAATATAGTCTGCGAATTCTGCCGGAGCTGCTCAGCTCCTTAAAAATGACGATTGCGGCAACGGTTTGGGGATTTGTCTTAGCCTGTGCAGGCGGTATGCTGCTGGCCTTGGCTGCAAGATCGCGCCGGAAATCGTTGGCTGTGGCGGCAAAGGCCTTGACGGAGTTCGTGAGAAATACGCCATTGCTGGTGCAAGTGTTTTTCCTGTATTACAGCCTGCCCTTGATGACGAATATTTCGCTTTCGGCTTTCGCCGTCGGGATGATCGGCTTAGGACTTCATTACAGCACTTATTTATCCGAAGTATACCGATCCGGCATCGAAGCGATCCCCAAGGGGCAATGGGAAGCGGCGGCTGCGCTGAACTTCTCTAAACCGAGAACGTGGTTCTCTATTATTCTGCCCCAAGCGATACCGCCTATTGTGCCGGTGATGGGCAATTATTTGATCGTCATGTTTAAAGAAACGCCCGTCCTGTCGGCCATTACGCTGGTGGAGCTTTTGCTTACGGCCAAAAATATCGCTTCGGTTTCGTACCGCGTATTTGAACCCTATACGATGGTCGGCATACTGTTTCTGCTGATCAGTTTTCCTGCCTCCCTGCTGGTCAGAAGGCTGGAAATCAGGCTGAATCGTCAAAGAGGACTTTGACCTGAAGCGAGGAACAGGAGATGAAACCAAATGACGGATTATCCGATAGTGAGATACTCAAATATTCAAAAAAGCTTCGGTGATGTCGAGGTGCTTAAAGGCATTGATCTGGATATCGCCTCTGGTGAGAAAGTGGCCATTATCGGCCCCAGCGGCTCGGGCAAAACGACGCTGGGACGCCTGCTGATGACGCTGGAGGAGCCTACCTCCGGCACCATCGAGGTCAATGGTGAATCGCTTTGGCATATGGAGTCGGGCGGCAAGCAGGTTCGGGCGAACGAGAAGCATCTGCACCGGATGCGCGGCAGCATCGGGATGGTGTTTCAGCATTTTAACCTGTTTCCGCATATGACAGTGCTCCGCAATGTGACTGAGGCCCCGATTCGGGTGCTGGGACTATCCAAAGAAGAGGCGCGGGAACGTGCGGTGTTCATGCTGCGCAAGGTGGGGCTGGAGGAGAAGCTTGACTCTTATCCCGCACAGCTGTCCGGAGGACAGAAGCAGCGTGTAGCGATCGCACGGGCCTTGGTAATGCGCCCGAAGGTGATGGTGTTTGATGAGGTGACCTCCGCACTTGACCCCGAGCTGGTGGGAGAGGTGCTTGAAGTCATCAAAGAAATTGCAAGTGAAGGCGAAATGGCCATGCTCCTCATCACCCATGAGATGGAGTTTGCACGCGATGTGGCCGATCGCGTCGTATTTGCCGCAGACGGCCGGATCGTGGAGGAAGGAACACCCGAAGACATTTTTGAAAATCCGCAGAGCGAACGGCTTCAAGCTTTTCTCAAAAGGTTTCGTTCCACGGTTAGTATTTGAAAAGGAGGGATTGGATGTCTCCTGTCGATACGAAGATCATTCAATACCGAAAGCCTAATAAAGAGGATGGCGGTAAGGTGTGGGAGCTGATTCGCTCCGCAGGTACGTTGGACCTCAATTCGGCTTACTGCTATATTATGCTGTGTGATTATTTCCGTGATACTTGTCTTGTAGCGGAGCAGGGCGGGAGGCTGAAGGGCTTCGTATCCGCTTTTCGTCCCCCTGGCCGTGAGGATACGCTGTTCGTCTGGCAAATTGCCGTTGCTTCCGAGGCTCGCGGCCGGGGAATCGGCAAAGCGCTGCTTGACGGGCTGTTAACCCAATGCCAAGATCGCCCTGTTCATTACGTGGAAGCGACGATAAGTCCTTCAAATCAGGCTTCCCGACAGCTGTTCAGCAGCTTGGCAAGGCGGACTGGCAGCGCTATCAAAACCGAAGAAGGTTATCCGGCAGCGTTTTTTCCGGGCGGCGGCTCTCACGAACAAGAAACCTTATATCGCATTGGACCGCTTCAGAACGAATCCGTATCCATTTAACTATAATCAGGAGGATGATGAATAATGACGCAAACGGTGACAGAAACGACGGAAATGACCTCTATGCACGTTTTTGAAGAACTGGAATCGGAGGTGCGGAGTTATTGCAGAAGCTTCCGTACGGTATTTTCGAAAGCGCGCAACGATAGACTCTGGGATGTCGACGGACGGGAGTACATTGATTTCTTCGCCGGTGCAGGAGCATTAAATTACGGCCATAACAACGAGAGAATTCGGCAAAAGCTGGTTGAGTATTTGCTGGAGGACGGCATTACCCACAGCCTGGATATGGCTACGAAAGCGAAGGAGGACTTTCTTACCCGTTTTCAAGAAGTGATATTAAACCCGAGAGGACTGCAGTATAAAGTGATGTTCCCCGGACCAACGGGGACCAATTCGGTCGAAAGCGCGATGAAAATCGCACGTAAAGTAACGGGCCGGGAGACGGTGCTCTGCTTTACGAATGCGTTCCACGGGATGACGCTGGGATCGCTGTCTGTGACCGGCAACAAGTTTAAGCGCAACGGGGCCGGTGTAGCCTTGAACCATTCCGTATTTATGCCATACGACGGTTATTTCGGCGCAGACATAGACACGATTGCTTATATGGAGAAGCTGCTTGACGATCCGGGCAGCGGCGTACCGCTTCCGGCTGCCGTCATCGTGGAGACGGTCCAAGGTGAGGGTGGATTGAACGTGGCTTCCGCCCCATGGCTGAAACGGCTGGAGAAGCTGTGCGATAAACGGGGAATTTTGCTCATCATCGATGACGTCCAAATGGGCTGCGGCCGGACGGGGACGTTCTTCAGCTTCGATGAAGCGGGGATACGCCCCGATATCGTTTGCTTATCCAAATCGATCGGCGGTTATGGCCTTCCTATGGCTTTAACGCTGATCAAGCCTGAGCTGGATGTATGGGCTCCGGGAGAGCATAACGGCACGTTCCGGGGAAATAATTTAGGCTTTATTGCCGCTACGGAGGCATTGAAGTATTGGGAAAACGATGCTTTATCAAACGAAGTGATGCAAAAGGCGAAGCGGATTCGTACGTTTTTGGAAGAACAGGTGAAGCTGTACCCGCAGCTGCAAGGGGAATTGCGGGGCAAAGGCTTCATTCAAGGCATTGCTTTTAAAGATGCCAAGAAGGCCGAAATGCTCTGCGAAGCGGCATTCAAACGCGGAGTCATTATGGAAACGTCCGGACCCGACAGCGAAGTGGCAAAGCTGATGCCTCCGTTGACGATCGGTAATGAAGTATTGGAGCAGGGGCTTCAACGGATTGCCGATAGCATGAAAGAGCTGGCGGCAGGTATCCGGACTTCGGCTCAAGAAAAGGAGCGTAAAGCGATATGATCGTAAAACATCTGGAACAGGTTGTTAATACCCATGACGATGTCGATACCCCGACTTGGAATTCACGCAGGCTGCTGCTTGAAAAGGACGGGATGGGGTTTTCCATGCATGATACCCTCATTAAGGCGGGAACGGAGACGCTGATTTGGTATAAAAACCATGTGGAAGCCGTGTATTGCATTGAAGGCGAAGGGGAGATTGAAGTGGTCGGCGGGCAAACATACCCGATCCGTCCGGGAACGCTTTATGCGCTTGACGGGCATGAAAAGCATTACCTTCGGGGAAAGACGGATATGCGAATGATATGCGTATTTAATCCTCCTTTAACGGGACGCGAGGTTCACGACAAGGACGGGGTGTATCCGGCGTCGGTAAAAGCCGAAGTACGCGGTTGAAAAAAGCATAGAAGAGCAAAAGGAGCTGATAAGAGTGACTAATAATCGTTCAAATGTTCGTACGGAAGAAGGCATGGTGGCAGTAAATCCCCGATCTTCCGGGAATATAGAGGATGCTTATCCCTCCAGAATTAAGCCTGCAGCAGAATTCATCAGCCGGAAGGATCCGGTGGTATATTCGCAATGGACCGAAGATAGTCCGATTGCACAGGAGAAATCCGATTTTTATGAGAAAAACGGGTATTTGTTCCTCGAGGAATTTTTCACGGATGCGGAGGTTAACGTCTGGAGGGAAGAGCTGAGAAGGCTATCGGAAGCTGGCCGGAATTCGGATAAGGATGAAGTGATCCGCGAACCGGAGAGCAGGGAAGTCCGTTCGGTGTTTGCAGTCCATCGCGATAACCCAACATTCCGCAAACTGTCCGAGCATCCCCGGCTTCTTGAAATCGTTCGTTATTTGCTGGGAAGCGACGTATACGTCCATCAGTCGCGTATTAATTTCAAGCCCGGCTTTAACGGAAAAGAATTTTACTGGCACTCCGATTTTGAAACCTGGCACGTGGAGGACGGCATGCCGAGAATGCGGGCGTTAAGCTGTTCAATAGCGCTTGAAGACAACAGTTACTTTAACGGTCCGCTGATGGTCGTTCCCGGTTCTCACCGCACGTTTGTTACCTGCGTGGGCAAGACGCCGGACGACCATTATCGGAGCTCGCTTCGCCGTCAAGAATACGGCGTGCCTGATCAAGCAAGCTTGACAGAGCTCGTCCGTCAAGGAGGCATTGAGGCACCGGTCGGTAAAGCAGGCTCGATTCTGCTGTTCGACTGCAACCTGATGCATGGCTCAAGCAGCAACATTTCACCGATGCCTCGAAGCAATGTATTTCTGGTATATAACAGCACGGAGAACCGGTTAATCGATCCGTTCTCCGGTCAAAAGCCTCGTCCGGCTTATATCGCTGCCCGTTCATAGCCGATATGGGTGCTTTGTTTGCCGCTAGCTTTAGGCATTTGGCACGCCGTTCGGGTCGTACGCCGATCAAAGGCGCGCCGGCAAGACACGAGCTGGAAAATGAAATTTTGCAGCTTGCGGCAAGGCACACGGGTCGATTGACCGCTACTGAAGCGGGAAGTGGCGATGCATACAAGACTGTCGGTAACCGAAGCCCAGAAGCACTTGGAGGGCTATGTAAAGACAAAATTTGTAACCCTGAAAATCTCCGGCAGTGGAACGTTAGTGTTTGAGTTTAGCGATTGGCCCCCCGAGGAAGAGAAACGGGCAGCCGCAAGAACCGCAGATTTGTTGTAACGGAAAGCAGCCTTCGGGCTGCTTTTTTGTCGCTATAAAGCGGGGATTGTGTTTCAAACGGGTGCCGTATTTCCCAAAAAAAAGAAAATTAGAGTATAGACAATCGGGGCATTCGGAAGGTATACTGACAAAGAGAAGGAAACGGTTGGTTATCTTTATAGCATGATTTAATCGTTTTAATTTACTGTGGAGGTGAGAGTTAAGGTATAAAAACACAGTAATGTCTAATTTAGAGATTTGGGTAAACGCGTTATTTAATCGTTTTAATCAGCTATCAGGTTGATCATTGCAAAACAGCATGCTGATCTGATTGCGTAAACTTTTATGAAGAAAGGAGCGGACTATGCGGAAGGCATGGAAATTTCATACGACTTCGACCATTGTTTTTGGCAGCGGTTGCATTCATCAGCTTCCTGCTTTAATCCAAAAGCTCTCTAACGGGAAAATCTGCATTGTTACGGACCAGGGAATCGTCAAGGCGGGTTTGCTGGCCAAAGTAACCGCAGTACTGGAGCGGGAAGGCTTGCCGCACTTCGTCTACGACCGGGCGATGCCTGAACCGTCCATGGAATCGGTACTGACCTGCTTTTCCCAATTGAAAGCGTACGGTCCTGATGTGATCGTAGCGCTTGGGGGAGGATCGTGTATGGATTTGGCAAAAATGAGCGCCTTGCTGCTGACACACGGCGGCCATCCGTCCGATTATTTCGGCGAAAACAAGGTTCCGGGGGACATTACGCCGATTATTGCCATTCCGACGACGGCGGGTACCGGCTCCGAGGTTTCGGCTGTGGCCGTTGTCACCGACGACAAATCGCAACTCAAAGTGGGGCTTTCCGACAATCATCTGAGACCGAAAGCTGCTTTGCTGGACCCTGACCTCACCTTAAAGCTGCCGCCTTACATCACGGCCTGCACGGGTATGGACGCTTTATCCCAAGCGATAGAGGCCTATTTTGCAGTCGATTACCGGTATGTTGAAGCGGAAGGGGAGCTGATTTATCAGGGCTCCAACCCGTTAAGCGACCTTTTGGCGGAAAAAGCCATTCGTCTAATTGGCGAAAACCTGGTCACCGCTTCCCGGCAGGGCTCCAATCTAGAAGCGCGGACTAACATGCTGCTGGGAAATTTATATTCCGCCATGGCCGTCTCCAATTCGGGCACCTCGCTCAGCCACGCGCTGGCGTACCCGATCGCAGAGAAAACTCAAAGGCCGCACGGGGAAATCATCGGGCTGCTCCTGCCGTACATTATCCGGTATAATGCTCCGGTCGCCACGGAAAAGTTTGCGGCAGTCACGGAGTTGTTGGGGGATGCGGCGCCAAATCTGAACCTGTATGACAAAGCGATGCGCGGTATGGAGGTTGTACTTCGGATGCTGAACGATTTGGGCATGCCGAGCAAGCTTTCTCAAATCGGTATTGAAAGCGATCACATTAAAGATATTGTGGAAAAATCGCTGCCTATCGAGCGTCTAATCCGGATTAATCCAAGGACCCCAACGGCTAAAGAGGTAGAAGAACTGCTTTATGAGGCGCTGTAGTCAACTTGATTTAATCGTTTTATTATAAAAAGCTTAAGAGCGATCTCCAACGGTTTGGAATATAAAGGAGTGATTTGGATGGCAAAACGGCCCAATATGGATGTGTTTCAAATCGGAGATTCCGCACAGTTTTCAAAAACGGTATCCGAATACGACGTATACGGCTTTGCGGGTATTGTCGGTGATTTTTACGGGGTTCATGTCGATGAGGTGTACTCTCAACAGACCCGGTTCGGCAAACGGATCGCCCAGGGAGCTTTATCTGTCGGCTTCATCTCGACGGTGATGGGCTATATGGCGGGCAGAGTGCCGGACCCGGGCGGGGTTTCGTACCGGTACGACGTCACCTTCAAAGCGCCGGTCTATATTCACGACACGGTGACGGCCAGGCTGGAGCTCATTGAGAAAGAAGAGGAAAAGAACGTCTGCGTGTTTCAGGCGACCGTCACCAACCAGGAGGGAAAAGTCGTCACGGAAGGCAAAACCTATCTTAAAGTTCTATAACGGAGGATGAACGACATGTTTGTAACTTTAACGGATGAGCAGCAGATGATCCGCGATACGGTGCGGGAATTTGCCGAAAATGAAATCGCTCCTGTCTCGGAAAAGCTGTGGGAGCATCAGGAATTTCCTTATGACATTTGGAAGACGGCGGGAGAGCTGGGCTTCATCGGGCTGCCCTATGAAGAAAAGTACGGCGGGGGCGGCGGCGATTGGCTGTCTTTTGTTATCGTGCTCGAAGAGCTTGCCCGGATCGATTGCGCAGTTGCAAATTCCATTATGGCTAATTCTTCGGTTGCCAGCTTGATCTCCAATTACGGAAGCGAAGCTCAGAAGCAAACGTTTTTGCCCGATATTTTGACCGGAAAAAAAGTCGGCGCCATCGCCTTGACGGAGCCCGATGCCGGTTCGGACGCAACGGCCATCAAAACGCATGCTGTCCTCGACGGGGATGAGTGGGTCATCAACGGATCGAAAATTTTCATCAGCAACTCGGATAACGCGGTCACCGGGCCGGTGGTTATTGCCGCAGTCACCGGGAAGAAGGAAAACGGCCGCAACGAAATCTCGAACTTTATTGTTCCCAACAAAACGCCGGGCTTTTCTTACGGAAGGAAGCTGAACAAAATCGGCTGGCGGGCATCCAGCACGGGCGAGCTGTTTTTTGAGAACATGCGCATCCCCAAGGACAACCTTCTGGGAGCTAAAGGATCCGGCATCAAGCAGACGCTGTCTACCATCAATACGGGACGCATCCTGATTGCGGCTATGGGTCTCGGCATTCTAAAGGGATCGCTAGATCGTTCCGTCGAATACCTCAACCAACGGACGGCGTTCGGCAAGCAGCTGAGAGAATTCCAATCGCTTCAGTTCAAAATTGCCGATATGGCCGCCCACGACCATGCTGCGCGTCTTCTGATCTATCACGCCGCCATGCTGAAGGATGCCGGCAAGCCATTTGACAAAGAAGCGTCGATCGCCAAACTGTTCACGACGGAAAAAGCGATGGAAGCCGCACATCAGGCCGTACAAATTCACGGCGGATACGGCATTATGAGCGAATACGCGGTCGCCCGGGCGTTCGGGGATGCGAAGGTGCTCGAAATCGTCGAAGGCACCTCGGAGATCCAGCGAATGATCATTTCCAGAATGGTGCTCATATCATAAAATAAGGAGGAATCGCCCATGCTTAACGATATTAAGGTATTGAGCTTCACCCATTTCCTCCAGGGACCGTCTGCCGTTCAAATGCTGGCGGACCTGGGAGCCGACGTCATCAAAATCGAGTCGCCGACAGGTGCTTTCGAGCGCCATTGGTCAGGTTTTGACGCATACATCAACGATGTCAGCGTATTTTACCTGCTGGCCAACCGCAACCAGCGCAGCCTTTCCATCAATTTGCGGACAGAGGAAGGAAAAGAAATCATCTACCGTCTGATTAAGAACACCGATGTTATTGTGGAAAACTTTCGCCCCGGCGTGATGGACCGCTTGGGATTCGGCTACGAGAAACTAAAAGAGATCAATCCCGGTCTGATTTACTGCTCCTGCACAGGCTACGGCTCCGACGGTCCGTATCTGCACCGTCCGGGACAGGATATGCTGCTGCAGGCGATGAGCGGATTGGCTTCGGTGTCAGGCGGTAAAGACGCTCCGCCGACGCCCGTCGGTACGGCTGCAATCGACCAGCATGCTGCGGTTCTGGCTGCGTTCGGAATCGTCTCCGCCTTATACGACCGCGTGAAAACGGGCAACGGCAAGAAGATTGAATCCAATCTCCTGAACGCGGCGCTGGACTTGCAGATCGAGCCCTTCTCGTATTATCTCAACATGGGGCCTTTATGGGAACGGAGCGAGACGAACATCGGCACACGTTTTCACCAAGCGCCATACGGCGTCTACAAAACGTCGGACAGCTGGATCGCCCTTTCCATGTCCCCGGCCGATAAGCTGGCGAAGGTGCTGGAATGCGAGGAGCTGGCCAAGTATACGCTTAAGGACCAGATGCACAAACGTGAAGAAGTGAATCGTCTCGTTGTAGATGCCGTGAGCAAGAAAACGACCGAAGAGTGGTACGCCATTTTTGAAGCGAACGAAATTTGGTACGCTCCCGTTAACGGCTATGAAGAAGTGGAGAAGGACCCGCAGGTCGTATGGAATAATGCCATCCTTAGTTTCGAGCATCCGGACGCCAAAACCATTCGGGTTTTGAACCACCCGGTGCGCTATGACGGACAAGGGGCAACGGTGCGCAGATATCCCCCGCGCCTGGGTGAGCATACGGAAGAAGTGCTGCGCGAATCGGGGTACAAGGAACAGGAGATCGAAGCCCTGCTGCAAAAAGGAGTTGTCAATGAGTTCGGGAAACAAAGTGCGAATGCCAAATCCTGATCTCAAAATTTGCAAAATGTAAGACAAAAGGTATTTATTTCCTGAGTTATACGTGATATAATAATAAACGTTGAACGAGGTTCAGTACAACTGAACAACAAAGCGGGATGCGTTTGGTTTTTCAAAACATAAAACGCTTACAAGGGAAAAGGAGAAAATCTATGCCTGACAGCCAACTGCTGCTGCATGAGAAAGCGGCCGAAGGAGTTTCACGCATTGTGTTCAACAACCCGCCGTTAAACCTCGTCAACCGGGAATTGACGGTGCAATTAGACGCTCTGCTCACGGAGATCGAACGGGATGACGGCGTACGCGCTGTGATTCTGACGGGGATGGGAAACCGCGCTTTTTCCGCAGGCTCGGACGTGAAAGAAATGAACGGGATTCTGCGCACGATCGTTGAAGATAAATTAGCTTTGGAAAACCAAGTGTTTGAGAAAATTGCCAACCTGTCCAAGCCGACCATCGCGGCAATTCAGGGTGTGGCGCTTGGCGGAGGCTGCGAGATTGCATTGGCCTGCGATCTTCGGATTATGTCCACGGAGGCACGGATCGGATTGCCGGAAATTACGCTGGGCTGGTTTCCGGGAATGGAAGGGATGTACCGCCTGCCTCAAATCGTGGGTCCCGCCATTGCGAAAGAGTTGTTGTTTTTAGGCAGCCAAATTACTGCCGAGGAAGCTTATCGCATCGGACTTGTGAATCGTCTGGCGGAGCCCGGTCAGGTGATGGCACAGGCGGAGGAAATGGCCGCCGTTGTGGCAAGCAGAGCGAGAAATGCCATACGTTCCATCAAAGAGGCGGTTAACCAAGCCGGCAGCCAGCCGCCCGATATCATGCAGAAGCGAATTTTGGAGTTGAGTCGTGAAGTCTTCCGCACGGAAGACGCAGCAGAAGGGATTGACGCCTTTTTCAGCAAAAGGCAGCCCCAATTCAAACATCGATAATGGCAAAGGAGGGGCTTATTTCGATGGATAAGCAAGATGAAAATCAGCAGACTTCACGGTCTGTCGAGAGAGCCTTAAGTATTTTGGAGCAATTTATCGAACGGGATGCGCTTGGGGTGACGGAGCTGAGCAAACTGACGGGAATCGGCAAAAGCACGGTCCATCTTCAGTTAAAAGCTTTGGAGAAGCGCGGTTACATTGTCCGGGATGATCTTACCGGCGTGTACAGCTTGGGTACTAAAATTTTACAATTGGCGGGCGGAATGCTCCGCAACCAGCAGCTGACCAAAATCGCCGAACCGATCCTGCGCTCCATGACGAAGGAAATGAATGAAAGCGCCACCTTAAGCATCCCGGACGGCACCCATGTGCTTTACGTGTTGAATGTCGAGAATCTGAACAGTCCCTGGAACATCCAATCCGTTGTCCGGGTCGGGGCAAGGGCTCCGATGTACTGTACCGGTTCGGGAAAAGCAATGCTGGCTTTCTCGCCGGAGGAAAGAATCCGTGAAGTGATGGGGGCCGGCTTAGACCAAATCACTGAGAAAACGATCACCGACCCGCAGCTGCTTTTATCCGAATTGGAAAAAATACGGCGGAGAGGCTATGCCTTCAATGATGAAGAGTTTGAAACAGGCCTTAGAAGCGTGGCCGTTCCGATTTTCAACTTTCAGGGCGACATGGTAGCTGCGATTCACGTCAATATTCCTTCGGTAAGGCTGGCGTTGGATAAGGTGGATATTTACGGAGAAAAATTGAAACGAGTAGCGGAGGACATATCCGAAAAGCTTGGGCATTATGTACGGGTGTAATCCGGATGGCTTCATTTAATCGTTTTATTACATTATACAAAGAGGTGACGAACAAGATGGTCGTCGAATGTGACGTACTTGTCATTGGAGGAGGAGCCGCAGCGGGGCGAGCGGCCATCGAGGCGCATGATCAAGGCGCTTCCGTAGCGGTGGTCATGAAAGGCTTGTTCGGAACGAGCGGAGCAAGCGCTTACAAAATTGCCGAAATCGCAGGTTACAACGTAGCTGACGGAGAGGTGGACGCCAGCGATTCGCCAAGGCATCATTTCGAGGATATCATGCGGATGGCGGCGGGAATGGCGGAACCGAAATTGGCCCACAAGTTGGCTGAGGGCGCTGTTGAGTCGCTGCGGTACCTTGAACAAATGAACGTTCCTTTCCATAGAAGCGAGGACGGCAAGTATATGGAGGTTCTCGGCTGTTTTGCCACGAAGCCCCGGATGCATTTTATTCCGGGGCACGCCGAACCGATTGTACACGCGCAGAAGAGCGAAATTTTAAACCGCAGCATTCCCGTCTATGAAAGGACGATTCTCACCCGTTTTTTGGTGGAGGACAACACCATCGCCGGGGCCATCGGCTTCAACTCCCAGGGGGAGGAAATCGTTTTTCGCGCGAAGGCGGTCGTCATGGGCACCGGCGGGGCCGGACAGCTGTTCTCGTACAACATCAACCCTGCCGATATTACGGGAGACGGATATTCATTGGGGCTTCAGGCCGGCGCCGAAGTGATCAATATGGAGTTTATGCAGGCAGGTCCAGGCATGATTTACCCGTGCAAAAATATGTTCAACTCCTGGCTGTGGGCGTTTTATCCGAAGGTGACCAACGGCTTGGGCGAAGAGTTTCTGCATAAATATATGCCGGAGGGCATGTCGGTTAAGCAGTGTATGGATTTGCGGTCCGGCCACTATCCGTTCTCCAGTTATGACGGTTCCCAATGGATTGATATCGCGATCCAGACGGAAATCAAAGAAGGACGCGGAGGCCCGCACGGCGGGGTCATCGTTGATTTTACCCAGGTGGACGAAAATGCGCTGCCCCAGAACGCAAGAGGTGAGGAACTGCGTAAATCCTGGGATATTACGAGAAATTGGCTGATTGAAAACCGCAAGCTGGATCTTCTCGAAACGCCGGTGGAAGTCGCCATCTTGGGTCACGCGATCAATGGCGGACTAATGATCGACGAAAAGGCGCAGACGACCATATCGGGGCTCTTCGCAGCCGGAGAAACCGCGGGCGGCCCGCACGGCGCGGACCGTCTCGGCGGCAATATGATCCTCACCTGCCAAGTGTTCGGCAAGCTGGCCGGACGGTCTGCGGCTGAGTTTGCGAAATGCGGAAGTATACGCCCCTTACCTGTGCACCAGTTAGAGGAAGAGCGGGAGCGCCTCCGGACAATGAACGGAAAGCAAGGGGAATACAAGCCGCATAATATCAAAAAAGAGCTCCAGGAAATCATGTGGAGATACGTGCTGGTGATCCGAAGCGAGGAAAGCTTATCGACCGCGATCAGCAAATTGGCCGAGCTGCGGATGAAATGCAGGGAGAATATCACGGTCACCAATACGAAAGAAATGATGCACGCGATTGAAGCGGAGAATTTGGTGCTGGTTGGCGAGGTGATTGCAAGAGCGGCCCGGTTGAGAAAAGAAACAAGGGGAAGCCACTTCCGCGTCGATTATCCAACACGTAACGATGCTGATTATCTCTACCGGATCATTTCCCGCTTTGAGAACGATAGCATCCATTCCCGCATGATCATGAGCAGCGACGAAACGGTAAAGGATTATCCATACCTCATTGTACATGCCTAATACGATTGCCGGTCAAGGTTCGTTCACCGCCTGTCGGAAAGGGACGGACCTTGGATCAAGGTTCAAGGTTCAAATCCAACGATGCTTAAGATACAAAATGTTGCTTTCCGCAAACCTTAAAAATGAATTTGTAAGCGCATTCTTTAAGTGAAGCTAGTCTGCAGCTTCTTGTTTAGAGCAGGTACTGTATTGGGAAAGTAAAATCATTTTTTCTGGCGGCGAACTGATGAAATGCTATATACCTGCCCTCCCCATATGGGTTTCCGGCTTTTAAAAATTAGGGCGGGTTCATATAGAAATAGCAATAGTCGACTAGGGGGGCTGAAGAAGAATTATCCCATCGTTTTAAGATCATATGCGTAAAAAAGACGGCAGGCTAAGGGTTGACATGAAAAGAAAATAGAAAGGGTGCGATCAAAGTGAATAAAAAAGTTTTTCTTCCTGTGTTAAGTACAATTTTTGCGGCTTCCATCGTATTAAGCGGCTGCGGAGGCGGAAGCGGATCCGCCAATCCCGGGACGAACGGAGCGGCCTCCGGGGACAAGCCGGCGGACAAAGTCGTTGAGATTAACATCGGACATACGCTTGCGCCGGATAGCCATTACCAGGCAACGGCACTGAAGCTGGCCGAATTGGCTGCCCAAAAATCGGGCGGTACGATTAAAATTAACGTCTTTCCACAGTCCCAGCTGGGCGGCGAAGTGAAGATGATTCAAGCGGCACGCACCGGTGCTTTGGGTATGCTGATTACGGCGCAAGCACCTTTGACGAATACGGTTAAAGAATATTCCATCTTTGATCTGCCTTACCTCTTCGACAATCTGGATCAAGGAAATAAAGTGTTGGCCGGACCTGTCGGCAAAAAATATCTGGACATGCTTCCGCAGCACGATCTGATGGGTCTCGGTTTCCTGACGGTCATCGAACGCAACGTTTTCAGCAACAAGGCCATCAATAAGCCTGAAGATATGAAGGGCATGAAAATCCGCGTAATGCAGTCGCCGGGATATGTCAAAGCGTATGAAGCGTTTGGATCTCAGCCGACTCCGATGGCTTATTCCGAGGTTTACCTGTCCCTTCAGCAAAAAGTTGTAGACGGCGGAGATACTTCACCTGACCAATTTGTCATGGATAAATTTATTGAAGTCTCGAAGTTCTACAACATCACGAAAGTTCACTACTTGCCAGTACTGCTACTGATGTCCAAACAAGTTTGGGGCACGCTATCGGAGAACCAGCAGAAGGCTATGCAGGAAGCTGCGAACGAAGCCCTGGCTTTCAACAAGGAATTCTTTAAGAAGTCCTACGCCGATTCCATTGCCAAAATGAAAGAGGCCGGCGTAACCGTCGTCGAGCCGGATATCGAAGCCATGAAGAAAGCAGCCCAGCCGGTATATGAGGCTTTGTTGAAAGAAATCCCCAACGGCCAAGCGCTCTTCGATGAAATTCAGGCGGCTAAAAAGCAGTAATCGTTCGACCGACACATTTGCATCCAAGAATCGGCCGATTCTTGGATGCAAAATGGATACGGCATAATACGGAGGGACATTGTATGAGATTGGCCAATCAAGTCGCTATTGTTACAGGAGCCACTTCGGGTTTGGGCGAGGCCATTGCGCTGGCGTTCGCCAAGGAAGGCGCCAAGGTTGCCGTTATCGGAAGGAATGAGGAAAGAGGCAGCGCAGTCATCTCCGCCATTCGGGAGGGAGGCGGCGAGGCGGCTTTTTTTTCGACAGATGTGACTTCCGAGCCGGATGTCAAACGCATGGTGGAGGATGTGGTCAAAACATTCGGTGCTCTGCACATTGTTGTCAACAATGCCGGTCAAGTTCTGCCGGGCACGGTAGCGGACATCTCCCTGGAAGATTGGGAAACGGTGTTCCGCATCAATGTGACTTCCGCCTATCTGGTAAGCCATTATGCGCTTCCGTATATGCTGGAGCGCAAGAACGGCTCGATTATCAACATTGCATCCGAAGCGGGCCTTAAGGGGCTGAAAAACCGATCAGCATACTGCGCTGCAAAAGCGGCCGTCATCGGAATGACGAAAGCGATGGCCGTTGATCATTCACCGAGCGGAATTCGGGTGAACAGCATATGCCCGGGCACGATCGAAACGCCCATGATCAAAAAAATCATCGAGACCCATGAAAATCCTGAAGGCATGATGCAAGAGTTTTTGCATCGGCGCCTAACGCCCTATCTCGGATCACCGGAAGAAATTGCGGAAGCGGCGATTTATTTTGCCCTCCCGAAAAACATATACGTGACAGGTGCGATTTTATCGGTGGACGGCGGAGCTGCAGTGAAATAGTCTGCTGAATCTCATCATCATTTTGGTTGACGAGGGGGAGGAGAAGAAAATGCGCAGACCACTCGTACTCATCCATTGGATTCATGCGGGTTTTCTTCTCCTTCTGCTTCTGACGGGGGTCCTTTTGTACTTTTCCGGCATTCCCCTGCTCCCCAAAAGGGCGATTCGCAATGTACATCTGGTTATCGCCGGAGGGTATGCCCTGTTTTTGCTTTACTCGCTGTATCCTGTCGGAAAGTACTTCAAGCGGCTTGGAAAGCAGAATTTAAAAAGGCTTCACATCGCCTTCATTTATTTTTTTGCCTTCGTTTGGTCGGTAACCGGGTATGTGCTTTGGCAGAACCAGCCTTGGCTGCTGCAGTACCGCGTTCAGTCGCTATTCATCCACGACCTGATGAGCATCGTCATCGTGCCGTGGATCGCACTTCACGTATGTTGGAAAGTGCTGAAGCGCCGTACGGCAAATGTAAAGTTTATTCAAAAGATCGGCAATGTGATGACCAGGAGAGAATTTCTGCACGCGACCGTGGGCTCCCTGCTCTTTCTGCTGTTCGGTTCAGCCTTGAAATGGTTTAAACCCGGTCTGACGGAAGACGATACCCGATTTCGGGCACCGGTGAGAAAAGGCTATTTCCGAATTTTTAAGGTGACCGATGAAATCCCGTCTTTTGATGAGAATACGTGGAAATTGACGATTGACGGTCTAGTGGAACGCCCCGGATCGTATGATATAAAAGATTTGGAGCAGTTTAAAACAAAAAAAATCGTCCGTGATTTTCACTGCGTTACCGGCTGGAGCGTGCTTGGCGTCGAGTGGGAGGGCATCCCGTTCAACCAGTTCGTCCAGGCGGTCAATCCGAAGCCGGAGGGCAAATATGTCAAAATGGTTTCGTCGGATAAACGATACACGGAAACGTTCAAGCTTGAGCAGCTGATGAGCCAGGATGTCATCCTCGCTTTCCGAATGGACGGCAAACTGCTCCTTGCCAGTCAAGGCTTGCCCTGCAGGCTGCTGCACCCGGATATGTACGGCTACAAATCGATCAAGTGGGTGGAACGCATCGAATTTACAAATGTGCGGGAGAAAGGGTACTGGGAGGCTTTGGAGAACTATGACTTGGACGGTTATATTACGTAAGTCGAAGAAGCCGGCCTGGCTGCTGCTCGCGCTTTTGATCTGGTTTGGGGCGGGATACCTGGGCTATATGGCTTTTCCCAGTAAAATGAGCGTCGAATGGGGACAGCTTGAGCGCATGTTTTCCAGAGTCGGCTCTTGGAATTCGTACTACGTGGACGAACGCGTGCTGGGCGACGGGCTAACGCTGGCAGAGGTCAAAGGCCGGATTAACCATGAACCGAGGCTGGGGCAATTTCAGATCCATGCGCTGCTGCGTGAGAACGAATATTTTCATTTGGAGGCATTTTTGGAGAATGAGCAGATTTACATCCATAACCTGCAGGAAGGCAATTGGGTGCAGATGTCCTCTAACCATCCTACCGCCGGAGAATTGACCGCAGTAAGTCAACCGATGGAGTTTTGGAAAATCCTTCTTACGTACGTTAAGCGGATTAAACATGAAAATGAGAATGACCTTGCGTATTACCGTATGGAACTGAGACCCTTTGCGGAAACAGAACATGGCATGACTTTTGAGGGACAGGAGGGAGTGCTTTCCGTATGGTCCGATCAGGCGACAGGCAATTTGCAGAAGCTTCAGCTGGAAATCGAGTCTCCGCAAAATACGCTGAAAAGCTATAATAAGGTAAGCTACACCGTCGTTTTTTCCAACATCAACGAAAAGTTCCATCTGGAGATCCCAAGCGCTGCCAGGCAAGCGGAAAAATTAAAATAATCGAGCCGAGTCGAAAAAAGGATTGACATCATTTACAGTTATGTTTAATATTGAGATATATTTAAACGTTATAATATCCTTTAAATGGAAAATAAGAAGTTGACATGGAAACAGCCATCATTAAAACGATTTATTTACGGTGATTATAAGTATATTTTTATACTTCAGGATTAAATCTAGCCTAATATTTAATCGTTTTAACATTTCGTGTAAGCGCATTCCATTTTGTTAAATTAAAGGGCCCGAGGGAAGAGGAGGAGGGAAGCAGGTTCAGTTTTATTGCGTACAGTCAAGCCGTGGACGGTTTAATCGCCCGGATGCGTTGATTAACGGCGGTCATTTCCATAACGCCAACGGGCCAAAAAGGAGAATGGAAACATGCTAAAAGGAGTCAAGGTGCTAAGCTTTACCCATTTTCTGCAGGGGCCATCCGCCGTGCAAATGCTTGCGGACATCGGCGCCGACGTCATCAAAATCGAGCCGGTCACCGGAGCTTACGAGCGCCATTGGTCCGGATTCGATGCCTATAAGAACAATGTCAGCTTATTTTTCATGCTGGGCAACCGGAACCAAAGAAGCTTGTCGATCAATCTCCGTTCGGAAAAAGGGAAGGATATCATTTACCGGCTAGTCAGGGAAGCCGACGTTCTCGTGGAAAATTTCCGCCCGGGCGTCATGGACCGTTTGGGATTTGGATATGAAACATTGAAGGAAATGAATCCCCGGCTGGTGTACTGCTCTTGTACGGGTTACGGGTCGGACGGCCCTTATAAAGACAGACCGGGTCAGGATATGCTGATTCAGGGTTTAAGCGGCATTGCATCGCTGTCCGGCAAAAATGGCGATCCTCCGACGCCGGTAGGCGCTGCCGTGATCGACCAGCATGGCGCTGTGCTTGCCGCATTCGGTGTGATGGCTGCCTTGTATGAGTCTCAGAGAACGGGCAAGGGGCAAAAGGTGGAAAGCAATCTGCTGAACTCCGCATTGGACCTGCAGATTGAGCCGCTGACCTATTACATGAACAAAGGCGAGCTGTGGGACAGAATCGGCAGCGGACTTGCAACGCGGTATCATCAGGCTCCTTACGGCGTTTATGAGACGGCTGACGGCTGGATCACGATCTCCAATTCGCCGACCGACAAGCTGGCCGATGCTCTGGAAAAGGAGGAACTTCGTGCTTTTACCGCCAAAGACCAAATGCATAAACGTCAGGAAATCGACGCCATCGTGTCCGGGAGAATGAAAGAGAAATCGACGGACGAATGGTTCGATATTTTTGAAAAGAACGGCATTTGGCACAGTCCGGTAAACGGGTATAAAGAAATTGTCTCGGATCCGCAAGTCGAATGGAACAACAGCATCCTTACATTCGAGCATCCCGACGCCGGTGAAACGAAAGTCCTGAATCATCCGGTTCGATACGGAAATTTCAAAACGGGAGTATACAGAACCCCGCCCCGCGTGGGTGAACATACGGATGAAATTTTGGCGGAGATCGGTTTTGCGGCCGAAGACATCGATGAATTGCTGAACGAAGGTGTTGTCAACCATTCCCTGAAAAAAGAGGGGGAACAATAGAGAAAATATGTTATGCCAAGGCCGATGACATCGTCTTCAAAACGGATAACCGTAAGCAGGTAGGGTATAACGTTCCTTTTCGGAATAGGCTTCCTAGGTTAACAAGCGCTGCGCAATGCATCCTGACTCTCCTTTAATATTGATTATGTAATTGCTAATATATACAATGTTAATAGATATAAAAACGATTAAATTAAGGGAGATACGACTTTTGATTACAATAAGGGATATTGCGAAAAAAGCGAATGTATCGGTTGCTACGGTTTCCAACGTGCTTAATAATTCCAGGTTCGTGAGCCAGGAACGTAAAGACCGGGTCATACGTGCCATCGAGGAACTGAATTATGTGCCTAATGCCGTCGCCCGCGGTCTTCGTATGAGGGAGAGTAAAACGATCGGCCTTGTCATTTCGGATGTAACCAACCCGTTTTATCCGGATTTGGCCAAGGCGTGCGAGGATGTCGCCCAAGAGAAGGGCTATACCGTGATCATCGTGAATACAAATGATGAGAAGGAGCGGATGGCCAATGCCGTTTCCTTGGTCCGCGAAGGCAAGGTGGATGGGCTTATCATCGCCAGCACCTCCACGCAGGACATGGAACTGCTGCGTGAAGTAGTGAAGGACGGTTATCCGGTAGTGCTTGCCCATCGACATGTACCCGACCTAGATATCGACACGGTCCTTGCCGACAATTTCAGCGCCGCCTATTCGGTCGTCCGCCATTTGTGTTCGCTTGGTCATAAGAGAATCGCCAAGATATCCGGTGTTGAACATTCAACCGTCAACATCGATCGGATTGCAGGGTACAACAAGGCCATGGCCGATGCCGGGCTGCAAGTACGTCCGGAATGGATCATCTCCGGCCGTGCCAAATATCAGCAAAGCTACACGGCTGTGACGACATTGCTGAATCAAAAATCGGAAGAAAGGCCGACGGCCATTATTGCAGCCGGGGATCTGGCAGCCCTGGGTGTCATGGATGCGGTGAAGGATATGGGACTGGATGTGCCGGAAGATTTGGCTTTGATCAGCTTTGACGATATCTTTTTTGCCGAATACAGAGCCGTACAGCTCACAACCGTCCGAATTCCCCGCTATGATATGGGGCAGCAGGCCACCCGTATTTTACTGGAGCGCATCAGCAGGTCGGGCCCGCCGGGGAATATCCGGATTGTGCTGCCGACGCATTTGATTATCCGCCGTACGTGCGGCGCGCATCTTGGCGTTCGTAATTTCAAGTGACATCATCAAAGCTGCAAATGAAGCCGGACGCTCAATGAAATGTTACTGATGAGAGGGGGGATTACCCAATATAGCTATTTTGCTATGTCGTAAAACACCATCTGAAACCAATTAAATCGTTTTAATAGAAACATGACGAAGAGTCTCCAATATGAAAGATTAAGAGTCAGTATTATGTAAGCGCTTATAATTTATTGAATAGCATTATGTTCGATCAAATCGATGAAAAATACGAACCCTTGGGAGGAAATGAAAATGGGCAAAAGGATACCTTTGGAATTGGGAGATCAGGTTTCGTTCAGCAAGACGGTTGGAGAATCCGATGTTTACATGTTTGCCGGCATCACAGGCGATCTCAGCGGCAACCATGTGAACGAAGAGTACATGAGCAAAACGCCTTATAAACACCGGATTGCACATGGCGTGCTTTCCATCGGTTTTGCATCCACTACCTCTACGATGATGGTCGAAAAGACCAAAATGACCGGGGTTTCCTATGGCTACGACCGCATTCGCTTTATTAAGCCGGTTTTTATCGGCGATACCATAACGGTGACCTATACGATTGCGCAGATCGACGAAGACAACTTGAAAACCGTTTCTAACATTGAAATCAAGAACCAACGTGGCGAGCTCTGTACGGTTGCCCAGCATATATTGAAATTTTTCATTTAAAATTAAAATGCGCTGTGAAGAGCGTCAGGAGGATTCGCTATGATATTCGATTTGACGGAAGAGCAGAAGATGCTTCGCGATACAGTCAGAGAGTTTGCGGAGGAAGTCATTGCCCCGCGTGCTGCGGAAATCGACAAGAATGATGAATTTCCAGCCGACATCTGGAAGCAAATGGCCGATCTCGGCTTTATGTCCTTAACGCTGCCGGAGGAATACGGCGGAATGGCGGCGGACCATATCAGCTGCAGCATTATGCTCGAAGAGCTGGCGAAGGTTTCGGCATCCATGTCCAACGCGGTCCTGACCTCCAAACTGCAGGCGGACTTCATTAACCGGTTTGCCTCGAAAGAGCAAAAGGATCGACACGTCGAATCCATCGGAGCAGGCAAAACCATCTGCTGCATCGGGGCCACGGAACCGCACTGCGGAACCGACCTGGCGTCCATGAAAACGAAGGCGGAACGCAAAGGAGACCAATTCGTCATTAACGGCAGTAAAATGTTCATTACGATGGCGCAAATGGCCGACCTGGTTGTCACGCTGGCCCGCACGAACGATACGCCTGGGCACAAGGGCATTTCGGCGATTTTGGTTGAGAAGGGCAGACCAGGGTTCAAAATTGGAAAAAAGGAAGACCTAATGGGTGTACGCGGGATCGGTACGGGAGAGTTGATTTATGAGGACTGCACCGTACCTGTCGAGAACCTGATCGGGCAGGAAGGCGAAGGTTTCAAATATGCGATGCAATCATTCGATAACGGACGTATCGTCATTGCTTCACTTGCGCTGGGCATCGCTCAAGGCGCCCATGAGCAGGGACTCAAGTATGCTTTGCAGCGCGAGGCTTTCGGCAAGTCGATCGGCAACTACCAGGCGATCCAGTTCATGCTTGCCGACGCGGAAACCAAAATCAATGCCGCCCGCCTTTTGCTTTACAAGGCATGCTATTTGAAGGATCAGGGACGGCCTTATAGCCGGGAAGCGTCCATGGCGAAATTATACGCATCCGACATCGCACAGGAGATCGCGACCAATGCGGTACAGATTCACGGCGGCTACGGCTACACGAAAGAATATCCGGTTGAGCGCATGTACCGGGATTCCAAGCTCCCGCAAATCTATGAAGGCACAAACCAGATCCAGCGTGTCATTATTGCCCGCGACATACTAAAGTCATATTCATAAACCGGACCTCGGCCGACTGTGAAAGTAAGGGCTTACAAAAAGCAACCTTTGGGTACTCATTTATAAGCAGAGGTGTGATACGATGATTTTTATTCGTTTGGTGGACAAATTGAACAGAGTGTTAGAAATCGTTGTCGGTATTTTGCTGCTCCTGATGACGCTTTCCATCTTTTATCAAGTTCTCGTTCGGTTCGTTTTTACGGGGTTGTCTGCGCCGTGGACGGAAGAGCTTGCCCGGTATTTAATGGTTTGGGCCATTTTTCTCGGGGCTGCCGTCGTTGCGCGCAGAGCTGACTCGCTCGCCGTAGAAGCCTTCGTGACCGCAGTTCCCAAACCGATAGGCAGGGGCGTTAAAGTGATTGCCCACCTGTTGGCCATTTCGTTCTACGGGTATCTTTTTATCATTGGGCTCGATTGGGCAAAATTCGGGCTCAGCGAAACGTCTTCGGTGATGAAGCTGCCTATGATCTCCATCTATTCGGCGATGTCGGTCGGAGCATTTTTAACCATTATAAGTTCAGTCGCCCTGCTGCTCGACATTTACCTGAATAAAAAAGACATACTGGAAGTCATCGACCCTGAAGTGGAAGAGGCGCTGGCCGAATACAAGCCCCAAGGGAAGGAGGAAATTGCCGTATGATTACGATGCTTTTTGTAGCTCTTATCGTATTTTTGTTTATCAGTATGCCGGTAGCGGTTTGCTTGGGATTTGCTTCCCTGATCGCTCTGCAAATCAAAGGGATTCCACTGGTCACATTGGCCCAAACCGTTTTCGAGGCCATCGATTCCTTCCCGCTGATGGCTGTCCCGTTCTTCATTTTGGCCGGTCATCTGATGCAGACCGGCGGCATGTCCGTGCGGCTCATCAACCTGGCGAACGCCCTAGTGGGATGGTTCCGCGGTGGGCTGGGTTCGGTATCGGTGCTGACCTCCATGTTCTTCGCTACGATATCCGGTTCCTCTTCGGCGACGACCGCAGCGATCGGTTCGACGCTGATCCCTGCAATGGAGAAAAAGGGATATCCGAAACCGTTTGCCACGGCGACTTGCGCCGCAGCCGGCGAGCTTGGCGTCATCATCCCGCCGTCCATTCCCATGGTTATTTACGGGCTCGTGGCCAACGTGTCCATCGGGGCATTGTTCCTGGCCGGTTTTCTTCCCGGAATATTGATCGGTCTTTCGCTAATCTTGACCATCATCATTTATGCCAGGGTTAAGGGTTTTGATATTATCGAGAAACAAAGCAAGAAAGAATGGCTTAAAGAGCTGTGGACCTCGTTTCACCGGGCGTTCTTCGCCCTGCTGATGCCGTTTATCATCCTTGGAGGGATATACAAAGGCTGGTTTACGCCGACTGAGGCATCGGTTATAGCGGTGGTTTATGGGTTTTTCATCGGGATGTTCGTCTACCGCGAGCTGAAGTTTAAAGATCTGCTGCCGATTTTCTCGAAATCGATGGTGGCGACCTCGCTGCTGATGTCGATCGTTGCTTACGCTGCGATATTTGGATATGTTCTGACAATTGAGCAGGTTCCGCAAAAGGTGGGTCAAGCGATTGCGAGCGTTTCCGATAGTCCGCTCTTTTTTCTGCTGCTCGTCAATATCTTTCTGTTTATCGTGGGCACCGCAATGGAAGCGATTGTAACGATCCTCTTGGTCGCGCCGATCCTGGCGCCGGTTGCGCTGCAGTTTGGGATTGACCCGGTCCATTTTGGCATCATCATGGTCGTCAACGTAGCCATCGGCATGCTGACGCCGCCGGTTGCTGTCAACCTTGTCGTGGCTTGCCAGATCGCCAATTTGAAGATGAGTCAAATTACGAAGCCTGTTGTGGGTTACCTCGTTATATTAACGATAGACGTACTGATTATCAGCTACGTTCCGGCCTTATCCACGTGGCTTCCATCATTTATGAAATAAATAAGGGGAAGCATGGCAAGCAGCCAGGTGTACAGCCGACTTCGAAGGTCTTCTCGGAAGCGCCCCTACGTGCAGAACGAATTTATGAAAAAAAACGATAGGACTGATGAGGATGGAACTGTTGTCTGTTATGGAGAGAAGCTTGAACAAAGTCGAACATATGCAAAAAGGGCTGAACGATTTTCCACACATCACGCAAGACGGAAACTGGTTAACCCATAAATACGGTCATTGGACCGGCGGATTTTGGATCGGCTTGCTGTGGATCAAGTCGCTTTACGGCGGCAGCCCGGAAAAAGACCAACAAGAGGCTTTGCAGTGGGCAAAGATATTGAAAGCCCGTGAAAATGACAATAAAACGCACGATATGGGTTTTCTTTTCGGACCCAGCTGTGTGATGGGCTATAACCTGACGGGTGACGAGCAATTGGCCAAGCTGGCTCTGGCCGGCGCCCGCAATATGACCGATCTCTACGAGGAGCGCTCGGGTCTTATTCTTGCCTGGGACGAACCGGGCTATGAAGGCAACGCGATCGTAGACACGATCATGAACGTGCCGCTTCTGGTATGGGCTGCCGAAAAAACGGGCCGGTCCGAGCTTAACGAGCTGGCATGCCGCATTGCCGACACGATTCTGAAGCACCATGTCCGGCCTGACGGTTCTATTTATCACCTGGTAAAGTGGGATTTGAATACCTTTGAGATAGTGGAAAGAACGACGCATCAGGGATTTTCGGCGGAGACGTGCTGGTCGAGGGGACAATCCTGGGCACTTCACGGCTTTGCTAAAATGTACAGCTGTACCGGTAAGGAACACTATTTGGAAACGTCCGAAAACCTGGCATCCTACTTCTGGAACCACCTGGACGATTGGTGGGTTTTGCCCCGGTGGGATTTCGTCTTCCAAAACCGGGCGGAAGAGCCGTTCGACGCAGCTGCCGGCTCGATTGCGGCGTCAGGCATGCTTCTTCTCTCGGAGCAGCTGGCGAGGGCAGGGCGTGCCGAGCAATCGAAACTATGGTATGACCGCGCAACGCTGCTGGTAAAGTCCTTAGTGTTGCACTGCCAGTATCAGAGTCTGGACAAATACGGCATCATCGAGAAAGCGACAGTTGACAAGCCGCGCAATTCCGGTGTCGGGGAATCGACCATGTACGGCGACTACTATTTTGTTGAAGCGTTATACCGTTTATTGAACAAAAACGACAACAGCAAGCTTCAGCTGCTCTATTGAACTACTCAGGGGAGGGAAAGCATACGATGAATATAGCCGTTTTGCTTAAACAGACATTGGACACGGAAGAGAAAATCCAGATCGACAATAACAAGGTCAGCGAAAATAACGTAAAGTTTGTCATCAATCCGTATGACGAGTACGCCGTGGAAGAAGCCGTCAAGATCAAGGAGGAGCACGGCGGTGAAGTGACCGTCGTTTCGCTTGGTCCCGCCCGCGCGGAAAGCGCGCTGCGCACCGCTCTTGCGATGGGAGCGGATAAAGCGGTCCTGGTCGACAGCGAATCCTTCGGCTTAGACATCGATGAATATTCGGCGTCGGTCATTTTGGCCGCAGTCCTCAAAGGCCGGCAATTCGATATCATTCTGGCAGGGAATATGGCCGTTGACGGCGGCTCCGCGCAGGTCGGTCCCCGCGTTGCCGAGCTGCTCGATATCCCCCAGATCACTACGATTGTAAAGCTGGACATTAACGGGCCAAAGGTGACCGTCGAACGGGATGTCGAGGGGGATACCGAGACCCTCGAAGCTTCGATGCCGGTATTGCTTACGACCCAGCAGGGGTTAAACGAGCCGCGTTATCCGTCCTTGCCCGGCATTATGAAAGCCAAGAAAAAGCCTTTGGAAACCTTATCCGCAGCCGACTTGAACATGGATGCGTCGCCGCTTCAACCGAAATCAGGCATCTTAGGCCTCGATCTTCCGCCCAAAAAGGAAGCGGGAAGGCTCCTGTCCGGAACCGCCGGGGAACAGGTATCGGAGCTGGTCCGGGTGTTACGCAGCGAAGCGAAGGTCATTTAAAATTCGATGTGGCATGACCGCAGAAAGGATAAATCGCATGGACAAAAACATACTTGTTTTGGCTGAAGCCAAGGACGGGAAGCTGCGCAACGTTTCCCTCGAATCGCTCTCTTTGGCCAAAAGGCTTGCAAATCATGGAAAAATCTCCGCAGCCGTCATCGGCGGAGAAGGCATTGAAGGCTACGCAGAAACGTTAGCCCAATACGGTGCAGATCAAGTATACGTCTTACGTAACTCCTGCTTTGATGCTTATACGACTGACGCTTACGCTCAGGCATTGACACAGCTGGCCGAGCAATCGCAGCCGGACATCATTGTGATGGGGCACACGGCAATGGGAAAAGACCTTGCGCCGAGAGTGGCTGCCCGCTTGAAGCTCGGCCTGATTTCGGATTGCGTAGGCGTCAATACAGATAACGGAGAACCGGAGTTTATCCGTCCGATTTATGCGGGCAAAGCTTTTGAAAAGCGGAGTATTTCAGAAGGCAGTGCTTTAGTCACTATCCGTCCCAATAACTTTGAAGTCGATGCGCCGGATGCGGGAAAACCGGCAAGCATCGAACAATTTCAAGCCGAAGTCAAGGATTTGCGAACGATAGTCAAAGACATCGTCCGCAAGTCGTCCGGTGCCATTGACCTCACCGAAGCCAAGATCGTTGTTTCCGGCGGCCGCGGTGTAAAGAGTGAAGAGGGCTTCAACGTGTTGAATGAGCTGGCCCAAGTCCTGGGCGCAGCTGTCGGCGCATCGCGCGGAGCGTGCGACGCTAACTATTGCAGCTACGATATGCAGATCGGCCAAACCGGCAAAGTAGTGACGCCGGATCTGTACATTGCCTGCGGTATTTCGGGAGCCATTCAGCATTTGGCGGGCATGTCGAACTCCAAAGTAATCGTTGCCATCAACAAGGACGCGGAGGCGCCGATTTTTAAAGTGGCTGATTACGGGATCGTTGGCGATTTGTTCGAAGTGGTGCCGCTTTTGACCGAAGAATTCAAGAAGATCAAAGTCTAGCCTGAGCCGGGAGGACCCCATGTTTGCATTTATTCATTTCCTGTTGTTTTTGGCGGTGACCGGATACGGTATGTATTTGGTATTCAAGGTCCTGTACAGCAGGTACCTCTTCATTAAGCTAGGGCAGCCGATGACGTTGAGTGGCAGCCCGAAAGACAGATGGCGGGAATTCGTCGTGAACGTATTTGGCCATAAGAAGCTTTTGAAGGACAAAAAAAGCGGTATCATGCATATGGTCATGTTTTACGGCTTCATCATCTTGCAATTCGGCGCTTTGGAGCTTATTGTCAAAGGCTTTGTCAAGGGATGGACCATTCCGCTTGGAGAGGCTCACGCCTTTTTCAACCTGACGCAGGAGTTTGCCGTATTGTCCGTTATGCTGGCCGCAGGGTATGCCTTTTACCGCCGGTATATCGAAAAGCTGAAGCGTCTGAAGCGAGGATTTAAAGCCGGGCTTGTTCTGATTTTTATCTCCACGCTGATGCTGTCCGTCCTGCTCTCGCTCGGGTTTGAGAGGCTGTGGCTGGGACAGGAGAGCACGGTTTATGCTCCTGTCTCGTCGCTGATCGCGATACTGTTTTCCGGGATCGGAGCAAATGCGGCAAAAGTTGGATTTTATATTTTCTGGTGGGCTCACCTGCTGATTTTACTATCGTTCGCGGTTTATGTGCCGCAATCGAAGCATGCTCACCTGATTTTTGCACCGATCAATATTTATCTTAAGAAAATGGATCCGCCGGGCAAATTGACGAAGATTGATCTGGAGGACGAAAACGCGGAAACGTTTGGCGTAGGCACAATCGAGCAGTTCCGTCAGGATCAGCTCCTCGATCTGTATTCCTGCGTGGAATGCGGCAGGTGCACCAACATGTGCCCAGCATCCACGACGGGCAAGCAGTTGTCCCCGATGCACATCATAACGAAGCTGAGGGACCACCTGACGGAAAAAGGGGCGGCGATCACATCCAGGACTCCATGGGTGCCGGCTTTCACAATCACCGGCAGCGCGGGATCCGAGCTGGCGGCGGCTTCCGAAGAGAAACCGGCAACCAGCATGGAAATGGTCGGCGAAGTGATTACCGAGCAGGAGCTTTGGGCCTGCACGACCTGCCGCAATTGTGAAGACCAGTGTCCTGTCGGCAACGAGCACGTCGATATGATTATCGATATGCGCCGACACCTGGTGCTGACCGAAGGGAAAATGCCAGGCGAGATCAACCGGACCCTGCAAAATATCGAGCGCCAAAGCAATCCTTGGGGCATTAACCGCAATGAGCGCATCAAGTGGCGTGAGGGGGTGGAAGATATCATTCCGACGGTGAAGGAAACGGAAGACTTTGAATATTTGTTCTTCGTCGGTTCGATGGGCTCGTACGACAACCGCAGCGTCAAGGTATCGCAGGCCACGGCGAAGCTGCTGCATATGGCCGGTGTCAAATTCGCCATCCTCGGCAATGAGGAGAAAAATTCAGGGGACACGCCGCGCCGCGTCGGCAATGAGCTCCTTTTCCAGCAGCTGGCGGCTGAGAATATCGAAACCATGCAGCGGTACAACGTGAAAAAAATCGTTACCGCCGATCCCCACGCCTACAATATGCTCAAAAACGAATATCCGGAATTCGGTCTGGAGGCGGAAGTGGTTCACCATACCGAGCTTTTGGCCCAATTGGTGAAGGAAGGCAAGTTAAAGCCGATCCGTGAGCTTAAAGAAACGATCACATACCACGATTCCTGCTATCTGGGCCGCTATAACGGCGTTTATGAGCAGCCGAGGGACATTTTGCGCGCGATTCCCGGGGTTACTTTAGCGGAGATGAACCGCAATCGCGAAAACAGCATGTGCTGCGGCGCGGGCGGAGGTCTGATGTGGCTGGAAGAAAAAGAGGGGAAAAGGGTTAATATTGAAAGGGTGGAGCAAGCTCTGGAGACGAATCCTACCCTGATCAGCAGCGCTTGTCCTTACTGTCTTACGATGGTGAACGACGGGATCAAGGCCAAAGACAAAGAGAACGAAATCGGTACGATGGATGTCGCGGAAATTCTTCTGAAAGCCGTCAGTTAATGGTTAACTTTCTTAAGAGAAAAGGTGATGAGATGGCGAAAGCGGCTTTTTATGAGGGCAATAAAACGATGCGGATCGGAGAATGCGCGCCCCGGAAGCCTCTGGAGGGCGAAGTGCAGATTAAGGTAGCCTACAGCGGTATCTGCGGCACGGATTTGCACATCTATCACGGGGCGATGGACCAGCGGGTGACGTTCCCGCAAATTATGGGACACGAGATGTCCGGCATCATTGCCGAAGTCGGTAAAGGCGTAGAGGGCTTCGTCCCGGGCGACAGAGTGACTGTACGCCCGCTGGATTCCTGCGGTCAATGCCCCGCCTGCAAAGCCGGCCACGGACACATCTGCCAGAAGCTGAGGTTTCTGGGGATCGAGACGTCCGGCTCCTTCCAGGGATACTGGACGGTACCCGCACACACGCTGCACAAGCTGCCGGAAAACCTGTCCCTGCAGCACGGCGCGATGATCGAGCCGTTGGCTGTTGCCTGCCATGACGTGCGCATGGGCCAGGTGAAAGCGGGCGAGTATGCCGTCGTGCTCGGCGGCGGCCCGATCGGGACGCTTATCGCGCTAGTCCTGAGAAGCAAAGGAGCCGAGGTGCTTGTCTCCGAGATTAACCCGTTCCGGCTGAAGCTGCTTGCCGAGCTCGGTTTAAACACGATCAACACGCAAGAGAAGGACCTGATCGGCTTCGTGAATGAAACAACGGATGGAGCGGGAGCCGATGTCGTATTCGAGGTGACGTCCTCGACCGTCGGCGCCGAGATCATGACGCAGCTGCCGCGGACGCGGGGGCGCATCGTCGTCGTTTCCATTTTCGGCAAGCCGGTGCCGGTGGATCTGCATAAGTTTTTCTGGAGGGAGCTGCAGCTGTTTGGAGCCCGGGTGTACGAAAGGGAGGACTTCGAAGCGGCCATCAGCTTGGCGGCTTCGGGAGCGCTGCCGCTGGACCGGCTGATTACTCAGGTGTATCCGTTGGAGGATGTAAAGCTGGGCCTCGACCAAATGGACAACAAAGGTGCCGTCATGAAAATCCTTCTGAATTGCTCGGATCAATGAAGGATGGAGCTCAAAATATAAATACGCCCGATCGGTTTCGTTAAAAACAGCTTGCCTGCAGGAGGGGAGCGGCGAAGACGGGTTGCGGCATTCTCCAAAGCGGGCAAGAGCATCCACTCTGTCCGTTTTTGGCATGGCTGCTGGCCTAGACGGTGAGGTAATACGCCAATAAACCGAAGGCTGAGAGCCGTGATGGCGACATGTCTGACACATAGCCTCGTACGTTTTTACTCGTGCGCTTTCAATGGATAAGCAGCAGCGGTTCCTCTTCATCCATCCTCCAAAAATATCAATGCGCGCAAATATTGAAAAAATACAGATAAGTGAGATAATAGAAAAAGCATTACTTAATAGAATGAGGGGGACAACATGGAAGCGAGTGTCGATATTGTCGTGCGTTTTTCGGAGTTGGACATGAATGGTCATGTCAATAACGCGAAGTATCTGGAATACTTGGAATGGGCCCGCGAGGAATTTTATGCGCAAGGGGAAAAGGAATTCGGTGGATTCGAAGCTCTCGGTATCCATCCGGTCGTCGTAAACGTAAATATCAGCTACCGGAAAGAATGCAAAAAGGGCGATCGGCTTACGGCCAAAGCCATAACGGAAAAAGTGGGTCGTACCAGCTTCGTCATCAGGCAGGAGATTTACAATCAACGGGGAGAGCTGTGCGCCGATGCTTTGGTGACGAGCGTAACGGTTGATAATGCTACGGGCAAGAGCTGTGAAGTGCCCGAGGGCTTCCGTACATTGTTCACCTGAGGAGGATCTCTTAATCAAGAGATGTGAGGAATGAAAGGTGGTTGTCCCCAAAGCGGTCTATTGATCGGGACTGCAGTGGATATCATTCTATTTTTACAGGACCTCGCCCGTACGGACTGGCGACGGAGAACTGGCCTTACAAAGAAACAACCCTGTACGCGCGAACGGTACAGGGTTGTTTTGCATTATCTGTGGCAAAAGAAGGATTCGATGCGGCGCAAATCGAGGCCGAAGAAAACCCAATGCCCGAAAGGTCCTCGGCCGAACCACCGGAAACCGGATATAGAGTTGCGGCCGACAAAGGTAAGGTACATCCAATACTGTTCTCCGTTGGTTTGCCAGATATACACGAAACGAAACAGGCAGTTCCGAATTCCGCCCGGATCGACGGCATATGATGTTGCAGCCTGTTTTTGCGGTGTGTAGGCTGGCGGAGGAGTTTGAGGCGCTCCCGTTTGGCCTGCTCCATGGGGCGGTGATGGGGGAACTGCACTCGGCTGGAACACAGGGGATGAGCCTGGCTGCCCTTCTGGGGTACCGCCCGGCATGCCCCCTGGCAATCCGCCTGGCATGCCGCCTGGCAATCCGCCTGGCATGCCGCCCGGCAATCCGCCTGGCATCCCGCCTGGCATGCCGCCCGGCAATCCGCCTGGCAATCCGCCCGGCATCCCGCCTGGCATGCCGCCCGGCAATCCGCCTGGCAATCCGCCTGGCATGCCGCCCGGCAATCCGCCCGGCAATCCGCCTGGCAATCCGCCCGGCATCCCGCCCGGCATCCCGCCTGGCATGCCCCCAGGCATGCCGCCTGGCAATCCGCCTGGCAATCCGCCCGGCAATCCGCCTGGCATGCCGCCCGGCATCCCGCCCGGCATCCCGCCTGGCATGCCCCCAGGCATGCCGCCTGGCAATCCGCCTGGCATGCCGCCTGGCAATCCGCCTGGCATGCCGCCTGGCAATCCGCCTGGCATGCCGCCCGGCAATCCGCCTGGCAATCCGCCTGGCAATCCGCCCGGCAATCCGCCCGGCATCCCGCCCGGCATCCCGCCTGGCAATCCGCCCGGCATGCCGCCCGGCAATCCGCCCGGCATCCCGCCTGGCAATCCGCCCGGCATCCCTCCCGGAAATCCGCCTGGCAATCCGCCTGGCATGCCCCCTGGTAATCCGCCCGGAAATCCGCCTGGCAATCCGCCTGGCATGCCCCCTGGTAATCCGCCCGGAAACCCGCCCGGCAAGCCGGGGATTAAACTCCGATACGGATCGCAACAAGAACAGAAATAAGCCATCTGGACATCTCCTTTTCACTTAAGTAGGCAGACGCTATGTACGAATGCCTATTGACAGTACCAATATATGTTAAAGGTACTTAAAGGTGACTAAGAAAAGGAGGATGCCTGCACGTTTTCATCCGCTTAGTCTATTTCCGTGAGGCGGCTTGACGTATGCATCAGATGAGAAACATAGCTGCGATTGTCGTTGCGATCAGTCCCAAGATAACCGGTTTCAGGTTGCGTCTTGCCAGTTCGAATGGATCGATACCGCAAATGGCGGCTGCAGGGATCAGTGCCCATGGGATCAGCGTGCCGCCGCCAACCCAGATCGCAGCGATTTGTCCGAGAGCGGTCAGTGTGGCAATGCCGCTGCCGATCGCGGTGGAGAACAGATTAGCGATGGAGCCAGCAAGAGAGATGCCCGAGAAGCCGGAGCCGTCAAGCCCCGTGATGGCGCCTACTGTTGTCAGTGTAATGGCACCTGCCGCTTGATTCAGCGGAACCGTATTAGCCAGTGCAGAACCAAGATCGTTCACGAGTCCATGGGAGCCTTCGGGCAAAACATTCCCAAATATATCCAATAAAGCGGAGTCTCCCAAGTAAAAGAATGCGGCAATGGGGATGACGGGCCCGAATATCCGGAAGCCGAACAGGAAGCCTTCGATCAAATCGCCGGTCGTCCGCTCCAGCGCTTGCCCGCCATGAGCCAGCAGCGAGATGAGCAGCATTGCAAGCAGTGCAGTTCCACCGACTAACGCCGTAGCGTCGCCGCCCTGCAGATCGAATGCGAACATCGCTGCGACGTCGGCGGCGAACAGCAGCGGAATCAGAATGGCCAGCATTCTTTTGCTCATCGGAGTTAGCCTTGAGGGCTGCTCTTCGGTCATCCGAAGTGATGGGTCGTCCGCTGCCTGGCTGCCGGCCGGGAGCTTGCCGCTTCGCATGTCTCGCCTCAGCATCCAGAACGCGGTGACAGTCGTAACGGCACCCATCACGATGACCAGAGGTACGCTCGCTTCCAATACATCGGCGACGGGAATGCCTGCAGCATCGGCGGTCAGCTTCGGCGCACCTTGAATAATGTAATCACCCGAAAGCGCAATGCCGTGCCCGAACAGGTTCATGGCCATCGCCACTCCTAAAGCCGGTAAGCCTGCCCGCAGCGCCACCGGCAGCAGAACGGCCCCTACCAGGGCGACTGCAGGAGAAGGCCAGAAAAACCAGGACATCACCATCATTACGATACCGATGACCCAGTAGGCTAACGAGGGCGACCGAATCAGACGGGCAAACGGCGAAATCATAACTTCATTGATGCCAGTGCGCGTCAATACTTTACTCATCGAAACAATGATCGAGATAATCAGAATAGTGCCTAACAGCTCTTTAATCGCATAAATAAAACTGTTGAAAACCCCGCTAACTGAAGCGTGCAGAGATTGCGTTGAGAGAAGGCCAAGGACCAGAATGCCAACAATACACACCATGCTTGTGTCCCGCCTCATCACCATAAACCCGATAATCAGCAAAATAAAAATAAGATATACCCAGTGCAGCGAAATTAACGAAACGTCCATACCCGCTCGCCTCCATAAGACAAAAGCCTAATTACTTTTGTAATACAGCGTATGCAGAGCGGTTGAAAGGGTGAGAACATGCTCTAAGTTCCGACAGCTTGCTTCCGCTTTAATTGGTTGAGATTCACCCCATATACACGGCGAAAGTTGAAAGGTTCGGTATAAGATCACCATAAATACAAAAAAAGCAGGCTGCCGCGCTGCTTTTTGTTTTGAAAAGTAAATCTATATTTTGAGAATATCTTATGGTTCTCATTTCTTGCTATACGCTTGCTGATGAAATTGGGTAATGAAGCGAAAAAGGCTTTGTCCATTGTCCGGAATACGGAAATCGTGATGGAAACTCAAGTACATGGCCCGGTATGGCTCGGGAACCCAAACGTAGTGGTGAACATATTCGGTTAACCGGAATCCGCATTGTTCCCAAAAGCCGATACGCCGGATATGGCCCGGGGTGGCTTCGGCTTCGATTTCGATGACAATTCCTTTACAATGGGCCGTGGTTTCAGCCCAGTTTTGAATATAGCCGGCAAAAAGCTTCCCATAGCCATTCCACCGAAAACCTTCCTTGACCGCAAGATAATCGAGGACCAGCATCTGCGTGTTCTTGCTTATGCCGCTAAGGGCCATAGCTATCATTTCCCTGCCCAAGGTCATCGTGTGCAGGAAGCACATGCGCTTGTCAAACATGCGGCGGATGATGGTACGGCTCTTTCTGGAGCCTTCGGAAAACGCTTGGTTGTATATGCGTTCCGCCTCATTCCAAAGAGCTTCATCCCATTCAGCAGTAGTGTGATAGTTCACAAGTAGATCCTTGGCTTTCATCATTTACACGGTTTGCAGGATAAATTTCTCCACAACATGCTTAATTCCGTCGTCATTGTTGCTCAGTGTAACGTAATCGGCTATTTCCTTCAGTGCATCAACGGCATTTCCCATCGCAACACCGAGCCCTGCGACCTCCAGCATTTCACGGTCGTTCCAGCTGTCGCCGATCGCGATGACCTGAGAAAGCTCCAAGCCGAAATGCTCCGCCAGATGCGTTAATGCGTGCCCCTTGGTTCCCTCCGCATGGACGATTTCCAGAAAATGAGGCTTTGATTTCGTAATATGCACGCTGCCGCCCACAAGCTCGCGCAGTGGGGGGGCTATCCTGTCCAATTCCTCCGGATCGTCGATGATCAGCAGTTTGGCTGACGGCATGGAGACAAGCTTTTCAAAATCCGGGCAAACCGTATACGGAATTTTCGACAGTGCCGCGTAAGCTTCAGCCTTTTCATTGCTTTCCTTCACATACAGCACATCGTCCACGTAAGTTTGCAGATGCAGGCCGCGGCTTTCGCAGTATTCAAAAATGGTCCGAGCGGCTTCCAAAGGTATGGTGCGTTCGTACAGCACCTGGCCGTCGAGCGCGTTCTTGACCAGCGATCCCATATAGGTAATCAGCGGAACATTCAGCGAGAGCTGAGCCGCCAGCTGCTTGGCGGAAGCATACATGCGCCCGGTGGCCAGCGTGACGATCACCCCTTGAGATAATGCGGCGGCCAGCGCCTGTTTGGTGCCTTCTGTAATTTGTTTCTCATCATTAATCAGCGTATCGTCGATATCAATAGCAAGCATTTTGTACATGGACACTACCCACCCCTATTTCCTCTAATTTCTTCATTATATCTTAAGCCGGGGAGGATGAAAACGACCCGAAAAATTTGTCCAATTTTGTCGAATAATGATTTATAATAGATTCACAACGCTTGTTAACTTTAGTATCTCATGAGAGGGATGCCTACTTATGCAGGTGTACAATTGGAATAGCAAAGTCTTGGCCTGTATGCTTCTTTATTTATTCAGTTACGCCGTAATGCATTATGTAAGCCCGCAAACGTATAACCTGTATTACGCCGCGGATATGATTCCGGCAGCTTTATCCTTGGCCATGCTGGTGTTTTCCTACCGCCGTCATCTAGGGAGCATCAAGGTGTTTTGGCTGCTGATCGCGCTCGGTTCAGGCTGCTATATTGGGGCATCGTCTTCATTGATCTTTAGCAGCTGGGAACTGCACATGGAGGGATTAAACCTAAGCCCGGCACAAATCTTTTGGCACCTTCAGGCATTTTTATATCTCATCGCTATGTTTTATATAATGTTCAAGGAGAAAAACGTTTCTCAAGGCATCCGTTTTTTATACGACTCCTTTATCATTATGCTGGTGAGTGGAACGGTTTTCTGGGAATTTATCATCCGGCCGAATATGAAGTTTATGCTGGAAAGCTCATCCTGGGCAAGCATTGTGAATGCTTTACTGTATCCGGTTGTAGATTTCGGTATCATCATGTGCTTGTTTATGGTTTATTTTGCCTATCAGCCTTTGTTTCCTTATAAGTCGCTGCTTCTGTTTACTTCCGGAATCGTATTGTTTGTCATTGCGGACCTGATGTATTTTTCTGATGTTTCTCTGGGTACGTATGAAAAGGGCGTCTGGTATGATCCGTTATGGTCTATTGCATTGGTAGCGGTCGGCTATTCGGGTGTTTATTCTTTGCATAAAACGATAAATCCCGAATCCGCTTACTTCTCGATTAAAGGAAAAATACGAAAGCTTCGTCTGATTATTCCGTATATGTGTTTACTTCTTTTATTTCCGCTGATGGCCGATCGCATTCGTTCCATTGACGGGGTGGTGGTCGGTACATTCCTTGCGTTGGTGCTCATCGTAATCCGACAAATCACGGTTTTGATGGAAAACGACGTTCTGGTTCTGAAGCTGAAGCAGATGCTCCGAAGCAGCGAGTTTTTGGCCGAACATGATGAACTCTCGAAGCTTCCCAATAAACGTCTGTTTGAGCGCAAGGTGAATGAGGCGATCAAGGAAGCTGAAGCTTCCGGGGAGCGGTTGGCGGTGTTTTTTATGGATCTGGACCGGTTTAAATATATCAACGACAGTTTGGGGCACGCAGCAGGAGATCAGTTGATTCAGCAGGTGTCCAAGCGTATCGTTCAGGCCGTTTCGGAAAAACATTTGGTCGCCAGAATGGGCGGGGACGAGTTTACGCTCCTGATCCGAGGGTTTGATACAAAGCAGGAGTTGACCAAGCTCGCGTCTTTCATTATTCAGGACATCGCAAGACCATTTCGGATTGGTGATCATGCCGTTCGGACAAGCACCAGTATCGGGATTGCGGTATACCCTGAAGACAGTATGGATAAGTCCGAGCTCATGAAGCACGCCGATATGGCTATGTACAGGGCCAAGGAGCTCGGAGGTTCCCGGTCGCAATTCTTTACCCGGGCGATGATGAATCAAATGCAAAGCATGATGACGATGGAACGAGACCTTCGGCAAGCGCTGGATAACCGTGAACTCGTCCTGTATTATCAGCCGCAGGTATGTTCTCATACAGGCCGCATCGTGGGGGTCGAGGCTCTGCTTCGCTGGAACAGGAACGGCGCAGGCCTGGTTTCCCCGTCGGAGTTTATTCAGCTGGCTGAAGAAACTGGATTGATTGTTCCCATGGGCGAATGGGTGCTGCGCACGGCATGCCTTGAGGCGGCACAATGGAGGAGGCAGGAAACGTCTCCTCTGAAATTGGCTGTGAATGTATCGCCTAAACAGCTGATTCAAGCCGATTTTGTAGAACATGTTGCCGGAATATTGGCGGAGTCGGGAATAGACTCCGGCCGCTTGGTTATTGAAATCACCGAGGGAGTCGCCTTGCTCGATACGGAAGAGACGGCGAATGCACTGCTCGGATTGAAGGCGCTGGGACTGCAGGTTACGATGGACGATTTCGGCACAGGGTATTGTTCTCTGGGGTATTTACACACTTTTCAGCTCGACGGCATTAAGATCGCACAATCCTTCGTAGGTCAAATGACGGAAAATGATCAGGATGCAAGTATTGTCAGGGCGATCATGGCTATGGCCCAAAGCCTCAACCTGACTGTTGTAGCAGAAGGGGTGGAAACGCGCGAGCAGTTCATCCTGCTCAAGGAAATCAACGCCGATTGCGTCGTACAGGGCTATTATTTTCATAAGCCTATGCCTTTGGAGGAGCTTATTCAGCTTTTGGAAGCCGTTGACGCAACTACCGGAGAGTTCTGAGCTTGGCAAAACAATAGGCAGGATCGGCATGAACCGTATTTGCGGATAAGCAGACGGTTTGTGCCGAATTTTTTCAGATCCTTTCTGGTCCCGAATTTCTCGATGACGGTCTCGTTGCTCCACTGGTTTTCTATGATAAAAGTATGCCTGCTTTTCCCCAGTTTAAGAGGCTGCACGATTGTCCCGGCGGTTTTTCCCAATGTTCGAGCGGCCTTAGCCGGCTTCTCAGTCTGTTAGCATCGCCGAAGTGCCATATTTTCACTATATAACGTTTCCTGTACCCCGATAGTCACCGCGCACCTAATCCAGCCTAAGCTGAAACATTGGAAATCACATAAAGCACTCGCTGCTTGTCATCAATCTATACAGGGCTTCGCCTGGCATGCCGGCCGCTGACCTAAGGTGTTCCGCATGCTCGAGCGGTGTCAAACAAAGAACGCAGCAAGCGCTGCGCGAAAAGCATTGTCATATGAGCGGACACATTTTCCAATCATCATCAAGTAATGACTACAGGCACCGATAAAGTCAAACCGCTTTTAATTCCTATCGTGATGGTTTAAGTTGACAATGCGTTGGTTGAAGTGTATATTTATCTTAAATTAAAGATATTTAAATTTAAGCCATAATGGTTGGGGATGAAAAAAATGAATGAAGTAAAAGAGTCCCAGCTTTTAAATAACAGGGAGCTATCGCTAAAATTGCTGGTTGTGCTTTCCAAAGCCTATAAAGTCGTTATGGACCGCGCCATGAGAGACATGAAAAAACATGGTCTTTCCGCAACGGAGTTTACCGTGCTGGAGCTGCTGTATCATAAGGGAAGAATTCCGCTTCAGCAAATCGGCGATAAGATTTTGGTGACCAGCGGCAGCATCACCTACAATATCGATAAGCTGGAAAAGAAGGGATATTTGAGCCGTGTTCCTTGCTCCGAGGATCGCCGAGTGACGTATGCCGTGATTACCGATGCGGGAACGGAATTATTCCAGACGATTTTTCCGGATCATGCCGACGTGATCGAGTCCATTATGCAGGGGCTCACACCGAAGGAAAAGGCAGAGGCCATCGGATTGTTAAAGAAGCTGGGGCTGGAAGCCCAGAAGACTGTTTAACCGGTAAGGTGTTACAAAGCAAAGATTAGATCATATAAAATAGGAGAGTGAACCTTATGTCACAACAAACCGCAGGAATTCATCATATTACGGCCTTTGTTTCAGACGCTCAGGACAATGTGGACTTTTACGCCGGGGTGCTGGCTCTTCGACTCGTCAAAAAGACGATCAACTTTGATGCGCCGGAAGTGTATCACTTATATTTTGGTAATGAGGTAGGCAGCCCGGGTACCGCGATTACATTTTTCCCGTGGGCGAATGCGCGGCGGGGAAGGATTGGAGGAGGTCAGGTCGGATTCACCACGTTTGTCGTGCCGCAGGGCGCGCTCGGCTTCTGGGAAGAACGACTGCAGAAATTCAGTATTCCTTTTACACGGACGGAAAGGTTTTCTGAAGTGTATCTTCAATTTGAGGACAGAGACGGCCTGCAGCTGGAAATTGTCGAGCGGGAGGAAGGTCCCAGGAGTCAGTGGTCATTCGGAGGGGTGACGCCGGACAAAGCGATCAAAGGCTTCGGAGGGGCCGTGCTTTACAGTCATGCGCCTGACAAAACCATGAATCTGCTGCAGCAGGTGATGGGCCTTGAAAAGATAGGCCGGGAAGGCGGCTTTGTCCGTTTTAAAGCCATAGGCGATCTGGGGAATGTGATCGATATCAATGCTGAGCCCGTAGGTTCAGGAGTCGGCGGAGCGGGTACTGTACATCATATTGCATGGCGCGCGAAGGATGATCAGGACCATCAGCTATGGAGAAATCATATTCTTCAGAACGGGTTTCAACCGACACCCATTGTAGACCGGCAGTATTTCAATGCGATTTATTTCCGCGAAGAAGGGGGAATTCTCTTTGAAATAGCTACGGATCCGCCGGGGTTTGCGCTGGATGAGCCGGCTGATGCGTTGGGCGAAAAGCTGATGCTTCCCGAGTGGTATGAACCTCACCGCGCCGCCATCGAACAAGGACTGCCGCCTATTCAAATTCGTGTTTTGGGAGAGGATAAGTGATGAAGCATATTTTTAAAAAAGGAACCGATTCTGCGCTGCCGGCGCTGGTGCTTTTACACGGAACAGGAGGAACCGAGAACGATTTACTGCCGCTGGCCGGGATCATTGCACCGGCTGCATCCGTGTTGAGCGTAAGAGGCAATGTACTTGAGAACGGCATGCCGAGGTTTTTCAGACGACTGGCGGAAGGCGTATTTGATGAAGAGGATCTGCTGTTCAGGACCCAGGAGCTGGGCGATTTTCTGGACCAGGCCGCCGGCGAATACGGGCTCGATCGTCAAAATATGGTAGCCGTCGGATACTCCAATGGAGCCAATATCGCGGGGAGTCTCTTATTTCATCACAAGGGCTCTTTAAAAGGCGCCGTTCTTCATCATCCGATGGTGCCGCGCCGCGGGGTAGAGCTGCCGGATCTGTCGGGCACACCGATCTTTATCGGTGCGGGAAGAAACGATCCGATCTGCCCTCCGCAGGAAACCGAAGATTTACAGCACCTGCTGGAAGGTGCCGGAGCAGCCGTTGCCCTACATTGGGAAAATCAGGGCCATCAGCTGACGAGCTCGGAGGTTCATGCGGCTGCAGCTTGGTTCAATCAGCATTTTACAAAACAATAATGAACGCGGGCTATGGTGCCGAAAGGAGAATGAACTTGATATCAATCGATCCTGCCAGCCAAAGCGAAAGGGATAACTATAAGCTATTGATAGGGAGCATTATACCTAGGCCTGTTGCGTTTGTGACTACCCTCTCCAAAGAGGGGGTGCTGAACGCGGCCCCATTCAGTTATTTTAATATCGTTACGGCGAATCCTCCGATGGTTTCCGTATCGGTACAGCGCAAGCAGGGCTTACCCAAAGATACCGCTAGAAATGCGCAGGATACAGGCGCTTTTGTCGTTCATATCAGTGACGAATCGTATATTGAGCAAATTAACCAAACGGCCGCTAATTTGGGTCCGGAGGAGAGCGAGGTTCAGCTTGCCGGTCTTACTCCTGTCCCAAGCGGGAAAATATCGGTACCTGGTGTAGCTGAGGCGAAAATCAGAATGGAATGCGTGCTTGAACGTTCCATTCCGCTTGGAGGCTCCGAAGAGTCGCCCGCTTGCGATTTGTTAATCGGCCGCGTCGTATGCTTTCATATAGCGGAGGAGCTGGTTCGAAACGGTCATATTGATCCGGAGGGGCTTAAGCCGGTAAGCCGGCTTGCCGGCAGCAGCTACAGCAAGCTGGGTGAAATCTTTTCATTGGAACGTCCTGTATAGATCAAGAAATGATTCTAATGATGCCGAGGAGATTATATTGAACTACAAGAAGCTGGCTGGAGAAAAAGCAGTGGAATTGGTGAAGCCGGGCATGACATTGGGTCTTGGTACAGGATCAACCGTATTTTGGACCATTCAAAAGCTTGGCGAGCTCGTGAAGCAAGGGCTGCAGATTCGTGGTGTGCCTACTTCTCATCAAACCGAAATGCTGGCCCGACAAGCAGGCATACCGCTAATCAACCTCGACGGCGTGGAACAGCTGGATCTCACCATTGACGGGGCTGACGAAATCAGCCCCGATCTGAATTTGATCAAGGGCGGGGGTGGGGCGCTGCTTCGCGAAAAGCTGGTAGCGGCTTCATCCCGGCGTTTCATTATTGTGGCGGATCATTCCAAACGGGTACCCGAGCTGGGCGGATTTTTACTGCCGGTTGAAGTGATCCCTTTTGCATGGGAAAAAACCCTCCGAAGAATCAAGGCGTTAGAATGTATCCCTGCCATAAGATTATCGGAATCAGGTCTTCTGTATCAAACGGATAACGGCAATTATATTGTCGATTGCGACTTCAAGGTCATTTCCCACCCATTGGCTTTACATCACAAGCTGAAGCTGCTCACAGGCGTAGTAGAAACCGGGCTTTTCGTAGGCATGGCCGATACGGTCATTATAGCGGGTCCGGATGGTGTTGAGCTTTTCACCGGATGGCGATAACCCGACCAAAGTGAGGCGGACCCCAAAAAAAGAGACCCGCAAGCAACGGGCCGCGGGTCTAAAGGGTTATATATAAAAAAAGGGGGGTCACTAATAAGTATAGACGGTTTATATTAAAGAACGATGATAATAACATTTCAATTCGATTACAAATTTCATCCGTTTGTTTCGTCCCATTGTAACAATCTCACATCCCATGACGGTTCCTACAGCTCCCAACAGTATGATAGCGTCGATCCCGTTGATTTATAGGACTAAACGGTGATCGATATAAACCAGCAAATGATATAAACGTAGAGTGTACACTCGTTGACATTCGTCCGTGTTGAAACTATAATAGTTACAACAAGAGGGTGAAACATATGAAAAAAATGAGCAGCCGGTTTTCGATCGCGGTCCACATCTTGTCGCTCGTGTCGCTGAGCACCGTGCCATGTACATCAGAGTTCATTGCGGGAAGCGTAAATACGAATCCGGTCATTATTCGAAGAATCATCGGACAGCTGAAGAATGCCGGTATGGTTTATGTAAAGGCTGGAACCGGAGGAACCTATCTGCGCAAAGGACTCGACGAAATCACTTTGCTTGATGTCTATAAAGCGGTTGAGGTAGCCGAGAAGGGCGATCTGTTTAACTTCCACGAGCATCCTAATCCGGTTTGTCCGGTTGGGGCCAACATTGAATCGGTACTGCGAAAGAATATGCTGGAGGCCCAATCAGCCATGGAGCAGCAGTTGGCTCAAGTGACATTAAAGCAGCTGGTGACGGAACTTAGCGAGAAAAAAGGCTCTTGAAAGAGCTCATTTTTTTCATAAAGTTGTAACCAATATGGTTCTATGTATTTTTTTACATTAGTTGTAACCGTATTGGTTATAATGAATTCACCCTATGAATTAATATTCCAATGAAGGGAAGGATTTTCTCATGTCCATTTTAATTACCGGCGCTACAGGTGAACTCGGAGGTCTGGTGATTCAGCACCTGCTTAAGAAGGTACCTGCCAATCAAATCGTCGCGGTGGTGCGTAACGTAGATAAGGCCGCCAATCTCGTCAGGCTTGGAGTGGAAGTACGTCACGGGGATTATTTAAGCCCTGAATCTCTTCAAAAAGCGTTTGCAGGCGCCGATAAATTGCTCTTTATTTCCAGCCCGGATTCGGATGATACGCTGCGGATCGTTCAACATGCGAATGTCGTAAAAGCGGCCAGAGATGCAGGCGTAAAACATATTTCCTACACCGGCTTCGCTTTTGCCGAGGAGTCCAATATTCCTCTTGCTCATGTGCATTTGGCTACGGAGCAAATGATTCGTACGACGAATATTCCTTATACCTTCCTGCGCAACGCTTTGTACACGGAGGTGTTTGTGAACCCGGGTCTGCGCGCATCCCTGGAGCATGGCGCCATCGTTACGAATACGGGCAGCGGAAGACTGAATACGGCAACCCGCAGTGATCTGGCTCTGGCGGCCGCGGCGGTCCTTGCAGAGGAAGGCCATGAGAACAAGACATATAATCTGGTTTCGAATCAAACCTGGAGCTACGATGAGCTTGCTCAAATCGTCTCCGAAGCGGCAGGTAAAAACATCGTACACCAGCCCGTATCCTTTGAAGAGGAGAAAAATATTCTGATGGGCGCCGGTTTTCCCGAGCCTGTTGCCGTCCTTTTTGCCGGTATTTATCAAGCCGTTTCTCAAGGCGAGACGTCCAAAACGGCAGACGATCTTAAGAAGCTTATTGGCGAAGAGACTCCTTTGAAAGAGACCGTACAACAAGCTTTGCAAGGATAATGATTTCATCTTACAAATGAATTGCAACAAAAACAGGTCACCGTTCGTCTGACATGGTGACCTGCTTTATTTACCGCTTTTTCATCTCAAAAAATTCACAGGCATTGCGTTGGTGATACGTCACGTCGCTGACACCGGACTGGGTGACAATGGATGTATCGGTAAACCGGATGATCATTACACCCGAATCCACAATGTGGTCATCTTGAAAAACACGGATGGGGGCCTGCCGTTCCATCGCTTCCTGGAAGTCTTGATCGGTCAATAATCTTCGTTGAGCCATGACTTGGTTCTCCTTGATCGTCAGTATAAGTTACGTTAGGTTTTGTGCATAAATAAACGGAGCAGATCTCGGTGCTGGTTTTTCGCCGTATGAAATTTTCTATATCATAGATGGGGCTTAATAGTACTGTCAAGTTCAGCAACCGATGGTGCGGCGTTAGATTAGGTTAGGTATAGAGGAGAGTAGAAATGAAACAAAATAACAACGCGGCGTTGATCATGCTGATGGTTAACATGTTTATCGCCATGCTCGGGATTGGATTGATTATACCCGTACTGCCGGATTTTTTGAAGGCCTTTGGCGCCGCAGGCAAAGCGGCCGGATATCTGGTTGCAGCCATGGGCTTAACTCAGTTTTTGTTTTCACCTCTTGCGGGGGAATGGTCGGATAAGTACGGCCGAAAGCTGATGATTGTGTCAGGGCTTGCGCTTTTCAGCTTTTCTAATTTTTTATTCGCTGTAGCTCACGAGATGTGGCTGTTATACGTTTCGCGCTTGATCGGGGGCATTGGGGCCGCGGCCATGATACCCTCTATGCTGGCGTATGTAGCCGACATTACCAGTGAAGAAAATCGGGGCAAAGGTCTTGGGCTGCTGGGAGCCGCGATGTCGCTTGGCTTTGTTATCGGACCCGGAATCGGCGGGTTTCTTGCCGAGCTTGGCATTCGCGCTCCCTTCTATGTCTCCGCAGCCGTAGGGGCCTTCGCGATGCTGCTTTCCATAACATTGCTTAAGGAGACCCGATCTCTTGAGCAGCGGCAGGCGGCCAGACTTTCGACCGGACGGAAAGAGAACATTTGGCGGCAGTTCGGCAAATCGTTCAAAGCGCCGTATTTGATTTTGCTGGTGCTCATTTTCACGCTGACATTCGGTCTTGCTAATTTTGAAGCGGTCTTTCCGCTGTTTGTGGATCATAAATACAGCTATACCTCCCGCGATATTGCGGTGCTTATTACGGTAGGCGCCTTGATCGGCGCGGTGGTTCAAGCGGTGCTCATCGGCAGGCTGATCAACCGTTTCGGAGAAAAGCTGCTGATCAACTCGACGTTTTTATTATCCGCCGTATCGTTGGTGCTGATGCTGTTGTCGGGTAACTTCTGGTACATGCTTGTGCTTACGGCATTATTCTTCTCGTTTACGTCCATTCTGCGTCCTGCGATCAATACGCTGCTTTCGAAAATGGCGGGCGATGAGCAGGGATTTGTTGCGGGCATGAACAATGCTTATATGAGCGTCGGCAATATTTTCGGTCCGGCGGTGGCCGGGATTTTGTTTGATATTCATGTTAATATTCCTTATCTGTTCGGGGCACTGGTTCTGATCCTCAGCTTGACCATGTCACTAAGCTGGGGCAGAAGCAAGATGAACGCAGCGGTCAGGTAAAGTGTTTGTTGTAAAAGACAGGGTAAGGCATGTGGGGTCCGGAGTGAACCTGACAGCTCGCTATCCCTGTCTTTTTGTTACCGTCATATAAATGCAACATTCCTTCGGAGGGCCTCGTTTAGGATAATAAAGATGAACAAGGAGGAAGGTACAATGAAAAAAATCATACTCTCCCTCGCGGCGGCATCCTTGATGGTTTCGGCGCTATCAATCGCTCAAGCCAATGCCTATTCCGGGATAGACGAGGAGGGAACAATCCATGTCATCAGCGGGGATGTCACTCCGTTGGATATTACCGTTACGATTACGGGTGAAGAAGAAGTATACGATTCTGCGTCCCTTGACCGTAAAACGGGCGTTTCACTATCTCCTCAAACCGTACGTGCAACCGGACTTGATAATGCTTTTTTTAAAATCCATACCTGGCTGGGGGAAAAATGGATTTTTCCGAAAAATAAAATCATTTATAATCTGGAGCCTTTCCAACAAGAATTGCTCTTGCCCACGGTAACGCCGATCTTTGACTTTCCAAATGGTAATGAACATCGAGCCGGGGAACTGAATCCGCAAACCGTTACATCTTTTGAAAGGGCCGCCGGGGGCTGGTATCACATTCAAACCTGGCTCGGAGATCAATGGATCAATCCGGCAATCGCTTTACCCAAAGATCTGGAAAAATCGAATCGCACCCTTGATTTGGTACTCGATACCGCCGTTTTACAATATCCCAGTAAGCATGCAAAGGTGATGGGAACCATACGGCCGCAAGCCGTCACGTCCTATGAACAAACGAAGACGGGCTGGTATCATATCCGCAGTTCCGTAGGAGACGGATGGATTGAAGTGGACCAGAGTCATCTCCCGCAAAAAGTGGATGAAGTGATTCAATTGGACAAGGAAACGGCATTGTATTCCAGTCCGGTTGGCGGTTGGCTTGCCAAATTATCGCCGCAGCCGGTCAAGGCCCATTTGAAATGGAACAACTGGTATCGAATCCATACCTGGCTTGGGGATGCCTGGATTATTGTTGATCCAAGGAATTGACACGGACAACCCCTGTAGCTTATGATGAGATTAATCACACGTGAGAAGTTCACGTCTTGCTTGAAAGCCCTTGCAAGATCCGTGAATGTAAGACGGCAGCACCACCCTACAATGAAATATAAACGCTGAGAAACTTGTTGAACTCTGATCCACAGAGCGGCGAAGCAGGTTTAAGCCAGCACGATCATTCGGTTGTTGAATGATGTGCTGGCTTTTTGCGTTTTATCGTTCATCGATGAGGCGGTGCCCTTATCATAAAAATGTTCATAGGAGGAATGGGTTATGAGTATGTTGGCAAGCAAACGGGATATGACTTTCGTGCAGAAGCATCCGGGGTTTGAAATCACTCCCCATCCGGAGCATTCGCGGCTGTATCATATTGTGCTGGATAGCGGCCTGCTGCAAACGTTTTTCTCCTCGATTCGGGAGGTGAATGCGCAAGCGCTTGAATATGTGCCCTACATGCGGTTGGTATTGGCCGGAAAAATGCTTGAATTGTTCGGAACACCGCTGGGCGAGGCTATACGGGGCATCCTGCATGACCGTCACACCGGCGGATTCACCATCGGGGTTCAGGAGCAAACGATGGAATCGGAAGACTATGTCAAATTCGGTACGGCCATCAGCCATTTGGCCGGGATTCCTAACTTTGACGCCATGACCGGCACCTACTACGCCCGTTTCACCGTCAAGGATACGGACAATAGCGATTCTTATTTGCGCCAGGCTTACCGTCTGTTCACACTGCACACGGACGGGACGTATGTGGATGAAGTGACCGATTGGCTGCTGATGATGAAGTTTGAGGAGCGCAATGCGATCGGCGGGGAATCGCGTATTTTACACCTGGACGATTGGGAGGAGCTGGAGAGGTTCAGCAATCATCCCCTGGCTTCTTATCCGTTCACCTACAAATCGCCGCCAAGCAAAAACGAGGGCATCACATTGAAGCAAAAAACGTTTTTTAAACGCAGCAACGGGATTTGCATCTGCTTTATCGATCAATTCGCTTATCCCGATACGATCGAGCAGGCCGTCTATCTTCAAGAAATGTCGAACTCCATGGAGAATAGCCCGGCCACGATTGCGCTGCCCTTGCCCGTCGGACAGCTGATTATGCTGAACAATACGTTTTGGCTGCACGGAAGGGCGCCGTTTGAAAAGCATCCTGAGCTGTACAGGGAGCTGATGCGTCAACGCGGCAGCTTCTCAACAATTTAACACTTCATAAAAGGAGCCCTTTGTCCAAGTGATGCGTTAGGCGTTGGACAAAGGGCTTTGGCACACGGGGCGGATCAGGCTTTTCCCTTGATGTGTTCGTACTGCAAATGCAAGTCTTTCAAGGCGGCGGCCAAAGCGTTGGCAGCCCGGCCGCGGTAATGATGCTGAAGGACTTTGATCGGCTCTTCTATGCCGTCTTGAAGACTGAAGCCTTTTAACAGGCTGCTGACATAATCCCGTCCATGTTCTGTGGCCAGCGTGCAGGAGGCCTCCAGAATCACGCCGTATTTTTTGTCGATCTCCGCGGTGATGGTAAGCGAGTCATAAACATTTTTGGCGGCCATGCCTGTAGGCAGCTTGGCGTGTCCTGCGATAAACAAAGTGTTTATCGGAAACATGAATGAATACCTCCGCATCATGAATGAGATTTGCCGATCATTCTCCCTACCCCATGAATTTTCTCCAGAATGAGGATCAATGCCGCCGAGATAAAAATAACAATACCGGAAACGGATGCGATGAGCGGGCTGTAAGCATCCTGCATTTGAGAGAAGACCTCCAATGGAAGCGTTCGCATACCAGGCGATACCATAAATAGGGATACTGTAACATTATCAAAAGAAGTGAGAAAAGAAAATAGCGCTCCCGATAAAATCGCCGGTCGAATCAAAGGCAGTGTGACTTTCCAGAACACCGTCATGGGTTTGGCTCCCAGGATCATAGCCGCTCTTTCCAGCGTGTAATCGAAGCCGCTTAGCCCGGTGATGACGAACCGGACGACATAGGGCACGCAAATAATAATGTGTGCGATCAGAAACCCGGTGGACGTTCCCGAGAGAAGCATCGGGGTAAAATAAATGAGCAAAGCGACGCCTAATACCAGCTGCGGGACCGTTAATGGAGCCGTAAGCAGCGATACCAGATACGTTTTGCCGGGAATCTCATATTTCGCTAATGCGAGGGCGGCAAGGGTGCCAAGCACGACCGAGATGAAGGAGGCCAGGAACGCAAACCTGACGCTGTTCCAAAACGCCTCAATATATTCGGGACGATGCAGCAGCATCGTATACCACTGTACCGAAAAGCCTTGCGGCGGAAAGCTTGGGAAGCTTGCCCGAGTGAAGGAGGCCGGAATGATAACGAGCAGCGGAAGAAGGATATAGACGACCACCAGCACGGCAGCAAAAACCCGGACTTTACCCGCTATTTTCATCAACGGAACACCTCCTTAAATCTTCCTTTTTCAAACATGCGAGTAAATACGGTCACCATAATCAGCGTAATGCCAAGCAGTACATACGAGATCGCAGAGCCGTAGGTCCAGCGCAGTAAATGAAGGATTTGATCATAGACCACCACAGGCATCATCGGCACGTTGGGGCCGCCCATCAGGGCCGGCGTCACATAAGAGCTCATCGACATGCTGAAGACAAGAGCGACTCCGGATACGATGCCCGGAAGACTGAGCGGCAGCGTGACGGATAGAAAAGTACGAAACGGATGGGCTCCAAGAATGGCGCTTGCTTTTTCCAGCGAAGGATCGATATTGTATAAGCTGGTTGCAATCGCCAGGATCATAAACGGCAAATAAGCGTTGGACATCCCGATGATGACCCCGATCTCGGAAAATAACAGCTTCACAGGGGAGTCAACGATACGAAGGGAGGTCAGGAGCTGGTTTACGGTTCCGTTGGGCGTGAGCAGCAAAAACCAGCCGAAATTTCTCACTACGATACTGACAAGCAGCGGCGAGGCTACGAGCAGAGCAAGCAGCCCTCTTACGCCGGGTGAGCATTTGGACATCGTTAAGGCTACCGGATAACCGAGAATCAGCGAGACGATCACGGTGTATACGCTGATTTTGATCGTAAGCCAAAGGGAATTCATATAATAAGGGTCCGTAAAAAAATGAATATAGTTCGCAATGCCGTACGCTGCATGGCCCGACGCTTCGTCAACCTCAATAAAGCTTAAATAAAAGATATAAAGCATAGGCACGACAAAAAATCCAATAATGAAAATCAAGAGCGGGGCCAGCATCAGCCATCCGGGAGCCAGTCTTTTACGGCCCGCGCTTTTTTGGGGCAGATCGGGCCGGGAAGAAGGCTGAACTCCCGCGTCTATGTTTTGATCAGCATGACGTCCGACGGTTTCCATCCGATCCTCACCTCGCTTCCGATCGTCCAAGCGGGATCCATATCGCTGCATTGCACCTGTAAAACATCACCTTGGAACAAGGTGAGGATTTCCCACGAGGATCCCAAATAATTCATTTGCGTGATGCGCACGGTATGAAGATCGTATTCCGAATCGGAGATCGTTCCGATCCCCACTTTCTCCGGCCGGATATAGAGCTTGACCTGATCCCCGACGGAGCAAACGCGATTTGTCCCCATCACATTGCCGGCTTCCACAAGCATCCGTTCACCATTTTCCCGCTGCACCGTAATGATGTTCGCGTCGATATGGGCAATCGTTCCATGCATGCTATTGGATTTCCCGATAAAGTTGAATACAAATTCGCTTTTGGGGTTCGCGTAAATTTCTGTGGGCGTTCCTACCTGTTCTACTTTTCCACGATCCATAATGACGATCCGGTCCGACATCGACAGGGCTTCTTCCTGATCGTGCGTGACGAATATCGTGGTAACGCCTACATCCTTTTGCAGACGCTTGATTTCCATCCGCAGCTCTTGGCGCAATTTGGCATCCAGATTGCTCAACGGCTCGTCGAGCAGCAGCAGCTTCGGCTGGACCACCAGCGCCCGGGCAATCGCTACGCGCTGTCGTTGGCCTCCGGATAGCTCCCTCGGATAACGCTGCTCGAGTCCCGTCATTTTCACAATCTCCAACGCATTCTTAATTCGGCCGGCACTTTCCGTTTTGTTGACTTTATGCAGCTTAAGCCCGAATTCCAGGTTTTCGTAAACCGTCATATGCGGAAAGAGGGAATATCCCTGGAACACCATGCCCAAGCCGCGTTTATAGGGCGGAACGCCGTTCATCCGTTTTCCTTTAATGTACAGTTCTCCTTGGTCGGCATCGATAAAGCCGGCAATCAAATTGAGCGTTGTGGTTTTTCCGCAGCCGGAAGGGCCAAGCAGGGTGAGCAATTCACCCTGCCTGACATCGAGATCTACGCCGCCCAGCACAACATTGGATCCGAATTTTTTATAGGCACCCCGAATTTCCACGTCGTTCATCATTTGCTGCATAGGTTACCTCCGCTATCGCTTATTTTTTTACGCTTTTCCCAAGCTCGGGAGTAACTTCCTTCGTCCATCTGTCCATCCAGGCAGCGCGAATTTCAGAAAGCTTTTTGATATCCGGACGGTACACCTTGTCGGAGTCCTTGATCCCGATCGAAGCATCATATTTTTCGGGAATTTTCATTCCTTGCAGGACGGGGTAAAAGCCGCTTTCGGAAATGAGCTTTTGCGATTCTTCGGAAATTAAATAATTCAGAAACTGAATGGCTTCAGCCTTGTGCGGCGCGTTTTTGACGACCGTTGCGTTAAAGGCCTGGAGAGGAGCTCCCTCTTTGGGAATGACCATTTTTAACGGCACTCCGGATTCAGCCAGATCAGCAATGGCGTAGCTGCCCATCACGGTGACATCTGCAGCACCCTGCTGCATGGCGGGCATCATCTGCGTCGAGTTTTTATAGAAGGTGTCCGAATAGCGGGCCAGCTCTTTCGCTTTTTCCAGTCCGGGCTCCATATTGTCCAAGCTGCCGCCGTTAGCGAGGGCCAGATTATACAGTGTGGTGAAGCTCCAGTCGTTGGCGATATCGGAATAAGCGGTTTTTCCCTTGTATTCGGCGCGTATTAAATCGTTCCAGGAGGTAATCGGAGCGATGCCGTTTTGCTCGAATGCTTTCGTGTTGTATGCGGGCGCAATCACCAGGCCGAAAGCAGGGACGCCCATGTTATCTACCGCGACGAAGCGGGAATCAAGCCGCTTCATGTTGGGAACGGTCGCTTCGTCAAGCGGCTCGACCAAACCTTTCTCTGCTGCACGCTGTACGTCAAGGGGAACGTAAACCGCCACATCCAACTGGGGCGCATTTTTTTGGAGCTCCACTTTGGACAGAATCTCTCCCGACAAGGCGGAGAGGAAATTGACTTTAATCCCGGTTTCCTCTCTGAATTTGGGCGCAATGACATCGCGGATCGCTTTTTCAATTTTCCCTCCGTTGGCCGCAACCGTGATTTCTTTATTCGAGGATGCTGCCGGAGCCTGGGAAGACGGATTTGAATTGTTTGAGGTGCTAGGAGCAGGAACGCCACATCCTGCAAGCGCTGTCAAAACAGAAATGAGTCCAATGCTTAGCCATTTTTTCATGAATACTTTCCTCCCGATTTTCAATTAAGGTACATGGCCTACATGATTCGCCATTTGTAAAAGCGCTTTCGAAAAGCCTGACCCGCCCTCCTTTATCACTTTATAAGATTTTTTTCTACACCGTAAATAAATAAGCAAATTTCATGCCAATGGATTTTTCCGCTGAATTCCCGTTGTCCCAAAAGGGGGCAGCAATTTTTGCCGCTGCTGCTCTTGAAAAACGGCAGTTTTTGCCTATTGTAGGGGTGAACCGGCTGAATCGGCCGGAAAAGATGGCTCTTTTCCGCACCTTTTTAAAATGCTATCTTTTTAGTAAGAACAAATTTTGGGAAAAGGTGCCTCCAATGAGAAAGCTTTTACTCTGTATGCTGGTTTTGGTATCGGTTCCTGTGAATTCGGGATGGGCTGCGGAAGCCGCCGACCTGCCTTTTCAGCACTATGTATTGAGGGTCGGGATTGATCGGGATCATCCGCCGTTCTCTTATCTGGACGAGCACGGCAGGCCATCCGGGTTTAATGTGGAGCTTCTGGGGGCGATTTCCAGGCAAACGGGCTTGGGACTGAGATATGTCCCCATCGAATCCGGCGGTCCAGAACAGCTGGATCAAGGAAACATCGATCTGATTTTGGGGATGAAATACAGCGCAGCCCATAACGAATTGGTCGATTTTTCAGAATCCTATCTTTCGTTATCCGACGCACTGGTCGTGCCCAAAGAAAATAAGGAAATCTATAGTCTGTCGGGGCTTAGAGGGAAAATGGTTGCCGTTCAGCGCGGGAGCAGCGCCTATGAGATATTGGAAGACATCCGCAATGTCAGAATGAATATCGCCTCCAGTCAAACAAAAGCGCTGGAAATGCTAAAACATCAAAGGGCCGATGCGTTTGTTGGAAATTACGAAGTGATCAAGTATTACTTTACAAAGCATAACCTTTATTCGGATTATGATGTGAGAGTCCATTCGATCCATTCTTATGAATACGCTTTCGCCGTGCGCAAAGGAAATTATGAGCTGGTGCGCCGCTTAAATGAAGGGATCAAGCTGGTGCAGCAGAACGGAGAATATCAAAGGATCTATCATCAATGGTTCCCTTCCATTTTCCCGCAGGATACGCTTTGGAGACAGATCGCTTGGCTCTTGGGCTCGGTTTCGATCGCCGTTTCCATGTTCATGTTATTTATTTATATGATGAACAAGAGGCTGAAAAGGGAAATCGGGCGGCACACCAAAAGGCTCAAGAACTATTTAACCTTCCAACAGCAAATTCTCGATACTGTGGATAACGGCATTTTTTCGATCAATAAGGATCGGATCATCCGGCTGGCTAACCGGCGGGCGATGGAAATTTGGAATTTGAAAACAGATCCGGTGAATACCTGTATTTCCGGTTCTTCCTTGTTCAAGGAAATTGAGCGGATTCTCGATCTTCCGCTGGATGAAAAAGGCCGTGAGGGGGAGTTCATTTTGATTCAGGCGGATTCCCGGGAGAAGCTTGTCCATTATTACGCGGCCGTGCTGCGGAATGATTTTGACGAAAAGCTTGGATGGATCATCAGTATGCAGGATCGAACCCAGGAAAAAAACCTGCAAAATAAACTGGTCCTTCAGGAAAAGCTTCGTTCGTTAGGCCAACTGGTTGCCGGAATTGCTCATGAGCTGCGAAATCCTTTGACGTCGATGAAGGTGTTTATCGAGCTTCTTCCCCAAAAAATCGATGATCTCCGCTACAGGCAGGAGTTCATGAAGCATGTCCCGGCTGAGCTCAGGCGGTTGAACCATGTGGTGGAGGATCTGTTGGATTATACGCGCAGCAAGGTACCCGTGAAAGAGCGGGTGGAATTGCATGAGTTTCTATCCTCCATAGTGAAGCCTTTTGAAATCCAATATGGCTCTCAGCCGATTCAATTTATTAATTCGGTGGAAGCGGGAACGTCATGTTATTTTGATAAGCAGCAGATGAAGCAGGTATTCATTAATTTGATCACCAATGCGATCGACGCTATATCGGAGAGCGAAGTGAAAACGGTTACGTTCCGAGCGGAAATGGAGGAAAGCTATACCCGCATTCGGGTTATCGATACCGGATCAGGGATCCCTGCCGATGAAATGTCCAGGCTGTTCCAGCCCTTTCATACGACCAAGAGCAGCGGAGTCGGTCTGGGTTTATATATATGCTACAATATCGTGTCCGAGCATGGCGGGGATATCGATGTTCAATCGGTTTCAGGCAAGGGTACAACCTTTACATTACAATTTCCCCATTTCTTGGAGGTGGCTTTTAATGAATTCCGTTTTGATCATTGATGATGAACAGGCCATTTGTACCTCCCTGATGTTTGCCTTGGAGGATCAGTATCAGGTGTTTACGACGACCTCCCCGGAAGAAGGCTTGGCGATCATAGGAAAAGTGAATATCGATGTTGTGCTGCTTGATATGCGGATCGAGGGGGTTGACGGCTTGACGCTGATTCCCAAGCTGCTGGAGGCTTCCCCAAAAACGTCCATTATCGTCATGACGGCGTTCGGAACGATCGAAACCTCGGTGAAAGCGATGAAGCTGGGAGCCTACCATTATTTGACCAAGCCGATTAATCTTGATGAGGTTCGCATTTTAATCGAGAAATCGCTGCATTTGACCGATTTGAAGCAAGAGGTGAAGCGCCTTCACGAGGTGCTGCAGCCGGAATACAGCTATTGCGGCATTATCGGCCAAAGCTCCGCTATGAGAAGCTTATTTCAGCTTATCGATAAAGTGAAAAATATCGACTCGAACCTGCTTATTACAGGAGAAAGCGGGACGGGCAAAGAGATGGTGGCCAAGGTGTGCCATGAAGAAGGAGCGAGACGTAAATTCCCTTTTTTCGCTCTGAACTGCGCGGCTATACCGGAAGCCTTGCTCGAAAGCGAGCTTTTCGGGCATGAGAAGGGAGCGTTTACCGGGGCGTTTCAACGAAAGGAGGGGGTGTTCGAGCAAGCGCACGGCGGTACGATTTTTCTCGATGAAATTGGAGAGATGCCTCTTCACCTGCAGGTCAAATTGCTCCGGGTCATCCAGGAGAGGGAGGTCGTCTCGATCGGTTCGAACCGGCGCAGGCCCATTGATGTCCGAATCATTGCGGCCACCAACCGGAATTTGTTTGAGGAGGTAAACAAAGGCGCGTTCCGGGAAGACCTGTATTACCGTTTGAACGTGATTCCGGTCCATGTGCCGCCGCTGCGCGAAAGAATGGAAGATTTGCCGCTGTTGATCCATCACTTTCTTCAAATCTACGGTATGAAAATGGGCAAAGCCCATGTTCATTTTCATTCCTCGGCCATGGATGTGCTGTATCGCCATACTTATCCGGGAAATGTCAGAGAGCTTTCCAATATCGTTGAGTACGCAGTCGCCCTGGCTAACGACAGCTTGCTTAAAGTCCACGATCTGCCCGTGTATTTGCAGGAAAAGGCGGTTGAGAAAAAAAACGGCGGCCGTCAGGGCGGAGAGGGAATTTTTATTCCCTCGAGGCTGACATTGGAACAGGCCGAGCGGGAATTTATTTTGCATAAGCTGCAGCTTTGCAACGGGCATCGCAAAAAAACGGCCGAAGCTTTGGACATTAGCGAAAGAGGGCTAAGGGATAAATTAACGAAATTTTTGCCCTCCAAGGATTAGACGGGAGGCGGGAGAAGGCGGGGGAATTCATTGATGCGGCGAATATTCCTATGGTTGGCTGCGTTTATGGTAACCGGGGGCTTCTTATTGGTTTATGTTACGACTCGGTCTTCGGACGATCAACCGAGCCGGAGCCATCCTGACGATACGATCGTGACGATTGCGACAGGGAATGCCGCCGGTCCTTATTTTACGATCGGGAGCGCTTTGGCCCGAAGGTATGAAGACAAGCTGGGGGTCAATGCGTCGGTTTTAACGACGGACGGATCGGTAGAGAACATGAGTCTGCTGGAAGCGGGGAAGGCGGATATGGCTTTTGCCATGTCGGACGCTGTCACTTTCGCTTATCGCGGAACCGGGGGCGTAAAAGAAATGAAAGATTTGCAGGCCATGGCCGGGCTGTATTTGAACTGTGTGCAAATCATTACATTACAGGACAGCTCCATTCATTCCGTCTCCGATTTAAAAGGCAAGCGAGTCGGAGTGGGCGCTCCCGAGAGCGGGGTGGAGGTGAATGCCCGCATGCTGCTGGAGGCCCTCGGTATTACGTATGACGATATTCAACCTGAATATTTGTCCTATACCGAGGCGATGGAGCAATTAAAAAATCAAACGATCGATGCCGCCTTCTTTACTTCCGGACTGCCCAATCCGACGGTCACCGAGCTGGTTAACTCGAAGCCGGTTACGGTTGTTCCCATCCCGCTGGAGGAAGTGAGGAAGCTGAGGGAAACGTATCCCTTCTTTCAGATGACCGAAATTCCGGCCGGCACATACCGCAATGATACGGCGATTCCTACGGCGGCCACCTTGAATGTGATGCTCGTAAGAAAAGATATGGATGAAGAGTTGGTGTATACGCTGACCAAAGAGCTGTTTGCCGGCCTGCCCTTTTTACAAAGGGCTCATCAAGCGGCCCAATCGATTGATGCTGCGCTGGCAGGGCAAAACCTTCCGATTCCGGTGCACCCCGGCGCGGAAAAATATTATAAAGAGGCTCAGCTGGCAGGAGCTATTTCGGAACTGGTGAAGTGAATGTAACATAAATCGTTTGTCATTTGCTAAAACGAACAGGGAGGCGTTGATCATATGGATCTCGGATTGAAAGGGAAATCAGTTTTGGTAACCGCGGCGAGCAAGGGGCTTGGCAAAGCGAGTGCATTGGCTTTTGCAAACGAGGGAGCTGCGGTAACGATAGCCAGCCGAAACCTGGAGGAATTAAAGCGGGCGGCTGCGGAGATTGAAGCTTCTTCGGGGCAAAAGGTGACGGTAGTTCAGATGGACGTCACCCGTGAGGAGGACGTCGTTCATGCCGTTCATACTGCCGTAGAAGCCGGGGGCGGCCTGGATGTATTGGTTACCAACGCGGGAGGACCTCCCGCGGGTTCGTTCTACCAATTTGACGATCGGGCCTGGATCCAAGCATTCGAACTTAATTTGTTGAGTGCCATCCGTCTGATTCGCGCAAGCCAGCCTCATATGCAGTCCCGAGGGGCGGGAAGAATCGTGACGATCGCATCCTCGACGGTGAAGCAGCCGCTCCCGAACATGATCCTGTCCAATACGATTCGTGCGGGCGTTCATGCCCTTGCCAAAAGCTTGGCCGCGGAGCTTGCCAAGGACGGAATTTTAGTCAACACGGTAGCTCCGGGACGGATCATGACCGATCGTGTAGCCGAACTGGACAGGGCAAAAGCAAAGAAGCTGGGCGTCCAGCCTGAGGCGGTTCAAGCCGATATCATGGCTCAAATTCCTCTGGGACGGTATGGTCAGCCGGAAGAGTTCGGCGGGGCCGTCGCTTTTCTGGGTTCCTTCGCCAATACCTACATAACCGGACAAACGCTTCTGGTAGACGGAGGCATGATTAAATCATTATGAATTGTTCATAATCAAAGACACTTGGGAGTTTAAGGCTGCCAAGTGTCTTTGATTACTTATATGCATTGAAATAGTGCAAAAGATGAATTATACACATCATTCATTCGGGTGTATGCTAAATAGAAAAATGAACCCGGAAGGATATGAACTCAAGTGGGTATGACATCGAAGACACAGGCCGATATCGGTTTAGACCATCGTTTCGATTTACATGCAGGAATGACGGACATGAGGAGCCAGGAGTACTTGAAGCGCGGAAGCAAGGAGTTTCAGCAGGGCAGCTTGGCTTTGTTCGCCGCGGGGGTGGCCACTTATGCGGTTTTGTACTGCGTTCAGCCGTTGTTTCCGGTTTATTCCGAGGAATTCGGCTTATCGCCCGCCGCTGTCAGTTTGTCCTTATCCGTTAGTACGGTTTTGTTAGCCGTCTCGCTGCCGTTTGCGGGCTTTATATCCGACCGGATCGGCAGAAAAACGCTGATGGCGGTTTCACTTCTTGTATCTTCGCTTTGCTGCTTATTTACCGCCTTCGCGCCGAATTTCACCAGCCTGCTTATCGTCCGCGCGATTCAGGGAATTGCCCTTGCCGGTCTTCCGGCCGTGGCCATGACCTACCTGGCCGAGGAAATGGAGGCCAAAAGCCTGGGATTCGCTATGGGATTATATATCAGCGGGAATACGATTGGGGGACTGTTCGGGCGGGTCGTCGTCAGTATGGCAACCGATGTGTACACGTGGAGAATGGGCATAGGTATATTGGCGGCGATCAGTCTGTTGGCAAGCTTGTATTTTTGGCGGCATCTGCCGCCTTCCCGGCACTTTAAACCGCAGCGGATGAAGCCCAAGGCCATCCTCCGTCTTTTTGCCGTCCAGTTTCGCGATTCCTCTTTGATTCTTCTTTTTGTTTTAGGTGCAATTTTGATGGGGAGCTTTGTTACGCTTTACAATTATTTGGGGTTCCGGCTGCTTGGGGAACCTTTTCATCTCTCTCAAACGCTGGTAGGATGGGTCTTTGTTCTATATCTGGTGGGAACCTTCAGCTCCTCGTGGATGGGAAGAGTCAGCGACCGCATAGGGCTTAGCATGGTTCTATGGATTAATGTCATTTTGATGCTGACGGGGATCCTGCTGACGCTCTCATCGCTTTTGGCGGTTCTGATCATCGGTGTGGCGGTGTTTACCTTCGGCTTTTTCGGGGCGCACTCCATAGCCAGCGCCTGGGTAGGAAGCAGGGCTTCTATAGGAAAGGCGCAGGCCTCTTCTTTGTATCTGCTGTTTTACTATGTAGGATCAAGTCTGGGAGGGTCTGTCGGCGGATTGTTCTGGAGCCGTTTTGATTGGGCAGGTATTGTAGGCATGATTAGTGTCATGATTGGCTGCGCCATGCTGGTTTCCTTTGTCTTGACCGCTGTTGTGCCGGAGAAATCTAATTCCTACCCTCAAAGTAATCCATAACAAACTGCAAAAAACGCTCGGCCGGGGGAGACATGTACCGCTCTTTCATCCAGGCAACGCCGATGACCCGGTAGCATTGGGGCGAGCTTATGCTGAGCTTGACCAATTTCTGTTCGGTTAATCCCTGTGCTTCGGGAATGAGGGCAACGCCCAGTCCGGCAGCAACCAACCCCGCCACCGTAGGAACCTCCTCACCCTCAAAAGCGATTTTGGGGGTGAAGCCGGCTTCCATACACAGACGGTCAATGACGTTTCGAAGTCCATAGCCCTTTTTAAAGGAAACCATAGGTTCGTTAGCAATTTCATCTAAGGAGATCGATCCACGATTGGCCAGCGGGTGATGAGCCGGGACAAAAATAAACAGTTCTTCGCTCCACAGCTTTTTCCATTCCACCGAAAGGCTGGCCTCATCCGGAGACGAAAGCAGACAAAGGTCAATCGAACCTTGAAGGAGCTGCTGCAGCAGGAATGCGGTATTGCTTTGATTCAGCTGAAAGCGGATATTCGGATGGTTGGTGCGAAACGTAACAATCAGGTCGGGAATGAGATGGGCTCCCAGCGTATGGAGAAACCCCAGCATCACTTCCCCGGCTTCCTCATCCAGCATATTCTGAATTTCGTGCTTTCCTTCCTCATATTCTTTCATGATGCGGTGAACCCGCTTTAAAAACAGCTCCCCGTACCGGTTCAGCTTGATGGAACGGCCCACCCGGTCAAACAGCGGAACGCCGATCTCTTCTTCCATCCGCGAGATGGAGCGGCTGAGCGCGGACTGTGAGACGGACAGGAATTGTGCTGCCCGCGTCATATGCTCCAACCGGGCTACGGTTTGAAAATATTCAAGCTGCTGCCACTCCACTCGGATCACCTGACCTTGGTCATTTCTTATCCATGATTATATCATAGAGCGTGCTAAGTGGGAGGGATGGATTAAGACGTGCCCGGCATGCCGGGCACGCTCCTAGGTGTTGGGCGAGCTCCAGAGGTGTAAAAGGGCGCAGCAAGCGATGCGTAAAACCCATTGGTTCTGCCTCAAACCAGGCGCATTGAGAGGACACGTCGGTATACATACTGGGCCTCCGGCATTGTTCGGACTTATGTAGGCCGTAGACAAGAACACCCACACGTCAAGCGATAACAGATGTTCAACATTTCATGCAGCGGAAAACCGGACTGAACGAAGAAAATCGCTGCCGCTAACCGGGTTTCTCACCGCCGTCAAAGTCATCATACCGTTCCCGTTGACTTAAAAAATCTTTAGTTCTAGTTAACCCGCAGTTCAGATTCAAGCAGTAAGCTATTTGATAAGCAGTATATACAAGTTTGCTGCATGATTTCTCCGTCTTTTAAGGAAATGAATGGTTTAAATTCTAACACCCAATGAATAAAAGATAAAAAATAAAGCGGGAGGCAATAACACTATGACGCAAAAGAAAGTGATTGCTGTATTAGGGGCAACAGGATCCCAAGGCGGCGGGTTGGCTCGAGCAATTTTAAACGATCATGAAAGCGAATTCGCAGTTCGTGCCATTACAAGGGACGTCAATGCCGAAAAAGCGAAACAGCTTGCTCAGTTAGGGGCGGAGGTGGTTGCGGCCGACCTTGACAACGCGGAAAGTATACACAAGGCCTTTGAAGGCGCATATGGGGTGTACGCTGTAACATTTTTCTGGAATCATTTCTCCCCGGACAAGGAAATAGAGCATGCAAGGTTAATGGCCGAAGCCGCAAAACGAGCCGATGTGAAGCATGTGATTTGGTCTACATTAGAGGATACGCGCAAATGGATTCCCTTAAATGACAATCGTATGCCTACGCTTATGGAAAAGTATAAACTTCCTCATTTGGATGCAAAAGCGGAAGCCGACCGGTTCTTTATTGATGCCGGATTAACGACCACCTTTTTGCTCACTTCCTTCTATTGGGACGATTTTATTCAGTTTAATTTGGGACCAAGAAGAGGGGAGGACGGAAAACTGGTGTTTTCTCTTCCGTTTGGAGCTAAAAAAATAGCTGCAATCGCCGCCGAAGACATTGGCAAATGTGCCTATGGAATCTTTAAAGGCGGACCATCTGTATATGCCGGCAAATATATAGGAATTGCAGGAGAGCATTTGACGGGAGAAGAAATGGCTGCTGAGATGACAAAAGCGTTGGGAGAAGAAGTTCGATACCAAGATTTTCCCTTAGCCGTGTTTCGTAAATCGGGATTTCCGGGGTCCGATGAATTGGGGAATATGCTCCAATTCTTTCAAGAATACGAACAAGTATTTATTGGCGCAAGAGACCTGGAGGTTTCTCGCCAGCTAAATCCGTCCTTGCAAAGTCTGTCCGAATGGTTGAAAAAGCATAAGTCGGGTCTACTCGTTAATTTTTAAAGATAATGGAATGAATTCATAGTAAAAGAGTCGCCGATAGGTCGGAGAGGAGAAATAAAATGAACAAATTGAGCAAGTTGTTGTTGGCGGGGCTAAGGTGGATTATGATGTGAATACAAAAGGAATCACCATTTCCTACTTGAGTGACGATGCCAAGCTCGCTCTTCTTCCTGGCGGACATGGTAGTCATGAAGGGCATAATACGGGAGAACCCAAACCACAGGAGAACCAGAATAACGAGGCGGCTGCGGATCAAATCATTGTGGAAAATTAACAATTCTGTTTATTCGCCCGCCAATCTTGAAATCAAAAAAGGGCAGACGGTAACATGGATCAACAGAGATATACAACAGCATGATGTCATTGATTTAAACGATACGTTCGCGAGTCCCGCCTTATACAAGGATCAATCCTTCAGCTTTACGTTTAATGAAACCGGAGTTTTCGACTATTATTGCTCTTTCCACCCGATTATGCAGGGCAAAATCACGGTTACCGATAAATAAAACAGGGCATTGGTTGGAATCGGGGCAAAGGTCTTCATGCTCTTGTTTACTATTTAAATACGTAGAATCGGCAACCTGCTTCAGATTGAGGAGAAAGCCTGTCTTTTCGAAGGGTATCTTCAGTTCAATAAAATAAAGATCGCTCTCCTCATTTAGCCTATCGGTCCAGGTGGAGAGCGATCTTTTTCATGTTCTGTACTGCAGCGGTAATTAACGCTTGTTCTGTTACATTGCGTAATCCCCCGCAAAAGTGAAACCCATGAGGCTGTTTAGAATCTGAGAGGCTTCGCTCGATCGTTTCTTTTCTCTTCTTCAACTCATCGGATGATCCCCGATGAAGACTAAATAACATGCAGGAGCATCCATTATAGATTGGGATAAAACCCTTTCTTTTTTTTTGTCTTTATCGATAAAGCAAATGATAACCCGACTGTTTACAATAAAGAAAACGGAGAAATTAACAACGGTCTGAAGTTTATAAATCCAAAGGCTGGAGGGGATTATTGTGAATATGGAGCGTTTGGAAAAGACATTGATTGAAATCAATCAATTTGGTTATACGGACAAAGGGATGACGCGATTAGCTTATTCCGAATTGGAAAGACAAGCGCTTGAACATTTTTCCGATCTTTGCGAACAAGCGGGAATGACGGTGCGGATTGACGCGTGCGGGAACTTGATAGCCCGGCGGGAAGGTCTACATCCTGATTGGGCGGCCGTTGCGATCGGCTCTCATCTGGATACGGTGATTCAAGGAGGTAAATATGACGGTGCTTTAGGCGTCGTGGCGGCTCTTGAAGTGATTCGCAGCTTGAATGACCAGGGCATTGAAACGGAGCATCCTCTTGAGATTATCGTGTTCTCCTGTGAGGAATCGTCCAGATTCGGCGTTTCTACGATCGGAAGCAAAGCCATGGCAGGCGTGTTAAATAAAGAGCAGATCAGAGAAGTAAAGGATAGAGAAGGGATGTCCATTGCTGAGGCGTTTTCCGGCTGCGGTCTTATATTTGAAAATGTTGAGCAAAGCGTCCGTTCAAAAGAGGAGCTTAAAGTGTTTTTCGAACTGCATATCGAGCAGGGACCGGTATTGGAAGACGAAGGAAAGCAAATTGGCATTGTTACGGGAATTGCAGCCCCGTCACGTTATGAGGTTCATGTACAAGGCCATGCCTCCCACTCGGGAACAACGCCGATGAACAGCCGTAAAGACGCATTTTTGGGTGCGGCGGAAATTGCGCTTGAACTTGAGAAGGCTGCAAAGAAGGAAACGGCTTATGGAACAGTGGCGACAGTGGGAGTGTGTGAAGTAAAGCCGGGGGCAATGAATGTGGTGCCCGATGCGGCAGAATTGAAATTGGATATCCGCAGTACTTCCGTCGAATCCAAAAACAGGGTCATACAAAGGCTGCTCGATGCTGTCAATGAAGCGAAGACGACGAGGGGACTCCAAATCACTTTACACGAGTTAAGCAACGAAATTCCGATCCAACTGAATGACGAAGTGATTGAATCCCTGAGCCATATTTGTGAACAGGAAAGGTATTCTTATAGGCTTATGCCCAGCGGCGCGGGACATGATGCCATGAATATGGCTTTGTTATGTCCAACCGGACTCATCTTTGTTCCTTCCAAAGGCGGGATCAGCCATCACCGGGACGAGTTTACTCCATTAGAGCAGATTGCTGCAGGCACTGCTGTATTAGAAAAAGCAATCATGACATGGTCTGGCGATTCCGGAAGAATTGTAGAAACATACAGAACGGAGAGGGTTATATGAACATAGCTAATGCGAAGGTTTTATCCAACGTTCAGGTAAGCGAGCGTTACTGGCATATGGTAGTCGATTCCTCCTCGATTCAAGAGGATATCAAACCGGGACAATTTTTTAATCTGAAGTGCGGTAGTGATATGGATCCTTTTTTACGACGGCCGTTTAGTATTTATCGCATTAATCAAGAGGAGCGGACGATCGAATTTTTGTATCTTGTTAAAGGAGAAGGAACACAAAGAATGACCCGCATCTCCGCGGAAGATCATATCGATGTGTTCGGACCGTTAGGCGAAGGCTTCTCTATAGCGGAGGAATGGGATACGATCCTGCTGGTTGCCAGAGGCGTAGGAATTGCCACCCTGGCCGCACTGGTACAGGAAGCTGCCAAAAAGCGGGTGAAATGCATTGCGATTTTAAGCGCCAGAAGTCAAAACGATCTGCTCGCCACGGAGGCTTTGGAAAAGTTGGGTGCGGAAATTTACAAAGTTACGGAAGAAGAGGGATCTAGCGGCGTAGATTATGTACGCAGCCTGATGATGCACTTGATAGAAATGAAGGATGTAAAGGCGTTATTTACTTGCGGCTCCAAGCGTCTTTCAATATTGACTCAACAAATGGCCGAAGAATATAGACTTCCGGGCCAAATTGCGCTGGAAGAACATATGGGATGCGCTATGGGTGTCTGCTATGCCTGTGTCTGCGATATTCAGGAAGAGGGGGTCAGGCGTTCGGTGCGGGTGTGTAAAGAAGGCCCGGTATTTGATCTGGATAAGGTGGTGCTCGTATGACAATTGTGAAGCTGGGCGTCAGAATTGGCGGTTTGGAATTGAAAAACCCGGTTATGCCGGCTTCCGGCGCTTTCGGAGAAGAGATGGAACGGTTATTCGACTTCGACCGGCTTGGAGCTGTAGTTCCCAAAAGTATCACGAAATATCCCAGAGGCGGAAATGCGACGCCTCGTGTCTGTGAAGTTGCGGGTGGCATGATAAATTCGATCGGTATACAGAGTAAAGGCATCGAGTATTACCTTAAGCACACCATTCCCTATTACCGGAAATACAATACGCCTTTGATCTCCAGCATTTCCGCGGATTCCATTGAAGAATATGCTGAAATGACAGAGATGATCGGAAGGGCGGAAGGGGTGGCGGCGATTGAATTGAATATTTCCTGCCCGAATTTAAAAGGAAACGGCAAAGCCTTCGGTATGGATCCCGAGTTGTCATATCAGTTGGTCAAAAAGGCGAAAGAGGCTACGGATAAACCGATTATCGCTAAGCTGACACCCAACGTGACAAGCATCCAGGAGATTGCTTTGGCCTGCGAGAAAGGCGGGGCTGACGGCCTGAACGTTGCCAACACTCTATTGGCTATGGCCATTGATATTCATTCACGTACTCCTAAAATCGGCAATGTGATGGGCGGAATATCCGGACCTGCCGTCAAACCGATTATTGTGCGAATGATTTACCAGGTTCGCCAAGTGACAAACCTCCCGATTATCGGATGCGGAGGTGTCATGAAGTGGGAAGACGCGGTAGAGATGATTTTGGCGGGGGCGACGGCCGTACAGGTGGGAACGGCCAGTTTCATTAACCCGATGGCCATGCTGGACATATTGGAAGGTATTCAAAATTATATGACGGCTTATGGAATCGAAGATATTCATGATCTCATCGGGAAGGTTGTCATTCCTAACCCAAAAGTAGAAATTTATCAACAATGAGTTTATTTCATTGCAAAGTGAATGGAAGGGAGCTGTGCGAAGTGCACTGGGATCACATCATCCGAAACGGTAAAATAGTCACCCCGCATGAGATCTACCAAGCGGATATTTATATACAAAACGGTAAGATTGCCGCCATATCCCAAACCGCTCTGGAAGGAACTGCCGATGTGGTAACCGATGCGTCGGGACAGTACGTTCTTCCCGGGTTAATGGATACGCATGTTCACTCAAGAGATCCGGGCGCAACGCATAAAGAAGACTTTTATCATTCCACCAGAGCCGCCGCGGCAGGGGGAGTTACCACGATATTTGAAATGCCTAATACGTCGCCTCCGCTGAACAATGTGGAGAATTTTCATAAGCAGGCAGCCAATCTCCGGGAAAAAGCGCATGTAAATTTCGGTTTATGGGGAATATGCCTGGGAAGATTGAATCTGAGCGATATCCAGGGCCTGAATGAAGCAGGTGTAATAGGCTTTAAATATTTCTGGGGCTACGCCGTTAACAAAAAAACATTTCAGCTTGTTTACAATTATAGTCCTGATATGGAGAATATCATCCCTCCCTGCCATGACGGTGAAGTGTTTGAGATGTTTGAAGAGGTATCGAAGACCGGGAAAATCTTTGCTATTCATGCGGAAAACAATAACCTGATCAATCTGCTGACCGAAAGAGTGAAAAAGAGCGGTCGTACGGATTACAACGCTTTGGTTGAGGGAAGACCTAATCTGGCTGAAGAATTAACGGTGCAGACGGGGATTTCCTTTGCGAAAGAGACCGGAGCACGCCTTCACATTCTTCATGTCAGTACGGCGGAAGCCGTGGAGCTGATCGGCCGGGCTCAACGGGAGGGACTTTCGATTACAGCGGAGACCTGTCCGCAATATTTGTTTTTAACCAATGAGGACTATGAGAACATCGGCACCAGCATGAAGATCTATCCGCTTGTCAAATTTCAAAAGGATCAGGACCGGATTTGGCAAGGCATCTCGGAAGGCGTAATTACTGTCGTATGTTCAGATCATGCGCCGCACACGGAAGAAGAAAAAAGTGGCGACTTGTGGTCTGTTCCCGCCGGTTCGTGCGGAGTGGAGACGCTTGTTCCGCTATTGCTGGACGCAGTGTCCAAAAACAAATTGACATTACAGCAGGTAGCTGCGTTGTTATCTGAAAATCCGGCGAAGCAGTATGGGATTTATCCGAAGAAGGGCGCTTTGCTGGTGGGGGCCGATGCGGATATTACCATTGTAGACATGGAGAAAGAAGCAGTAATCAAAAAGGAAAACCTGCACAGCAAGACCAAGGTATCGGCATTTGACGGTTATCAAGTGAAAGGCCTGCCTGTAGCAACGATTGTCGGAGGAAAAATTGTAATGAAAGACGGTCAGATTGTCAGCGGACCGGTCGGTACCTTGGTTACACCCCACAAATAAGGAATAAACCCATCATGGGGGGGATGAATAGTGTCAAACGCAAAATTTCGCTTAGAAAAAGATTTCCTTGGGACAAAAGAAGTAGCCATCGATGCCTATTACGGCATTCAGACACTTCGAGCTGTCGAAAATTTTCCGATTACAGGATACAGATTACATGCGGAATTGATCAGGTCCATGGCTGTCGTCAAGAAGGCGGCGGCTCTGGCCAATATGGAAGTGGGAAGATTGTATTCCGGCCTGGGCGAGGTCATTATTCGGGCGGCTGATGAAATCATAGAAGGCAGATGGCATGAACAGTATATTGTCGATCCCATCCAGGGAGGGGCCGGCACCTCTATTAACATGAATACGAACGAGGTCATCGCTAACCGTGCGCTGGAACTACTGGGCAAGGAAAAAGGCGACTACGCCCAATTAAGTCCGAACACTCATGTAAATATGGCGCAGTCGACCAATGATTCTTTTCCGACGGCAATTCATATAGCGGTGCTGTCCCTGCTGGAAAAACTGCTGGATACGATGAGAAGCATGCACAGCGTGTTTTTGCAAAAAGCAAAAGAGTTTGACTCTGTTATCAAAATGGGAAGAACGCACCTGCAGGATGCGGTGCCTATTCGTCTTGGACAGGAGTTTGAAGCTTACAGCAGAGTATTGGAGCGGGATATTCAGAGAATCGCTCATTCGCGACAGCATCTGTATGAAGTCAACATGGGGGCAACGGCAGTCGGCACGGGATTAAATGCGGATCCGCGCTATATACAGCTTGTAGTCAAATATTTGGCCGATATTAGCGGCTTTCCGTTAGTGACTGCGAGTCATCTTGTCGATGCCACCCAAAATACGGATGCCTACACCGAAGTGTCGGCAGCTTTAAAAGTATGTATGATGAATATGTCCAAAATAGCAAACGATTTAAGACTAATGGCCTCAGGACCGCGCACAGGATTCAGCGAAATTACTTTACCGGCCAGACAGCCCGGTTCGTCCATTATGCCCGGCAAGGTCAACCCGGTCATGCCGGAGGTTATCAATCAGGTAGCTTTTCAAGTGATTGGAAACGATCATACGATATGTCTGGCTTCCGAAGCGGGACAATTGGAGTTAAACGTGATGGAGCCGGTTCTGTTCTTTAACCTGATCCAGTCCATCAGCATAATGAATAATTCTTTTGGCGTATTCACGGAATTTTGTTTGAAGGGTATTGAAGCGAATGGAGAAAAATTGGAGCGTGATGTGGAAAAAAGCGTGGGCATAATTACAGCCGTCAACCCGCATCTTGGGTATGAAACGGTATCGCGTATCGCGCGGGAGGCTATATTAACCGGAGAGTCCGTCAGGACACTATGTCTTAAATATCATGTGCTTACTGAAGAAGAATTGGATCTGATTCTGAACCCATTCGAAATGACCAATCCAGGTATTGCCGGCGAGGCGCTGCTCACAAAAAAATAAAGGGACTTAAGTGGCGCCTGCTGCCAGCGATTTGCGATAAAAAGTCGATCGGGCAATTCTTAATGGATTGTATAATTATAAAATATATTGTATAATTATAAAATATTATTTCATGGGGAAGGGATAGCCGAATGGATAATACAGAGAAGGTCAAGGTGCTTTTTAATTTATTTGAGTTGATTAACTTTTATTATGAAGAACGCGACAAACCCAGCGATATTAATTTCTTCGATGAGTTGGAGAACTATTGCAACCTGATTGAGGTGGATTTCACCGAATTTAGAAAACAGTTCGGCATCAAAAAATTTAGTGATACCTTCTAACATACTTCTTGTTACGGATTTATCGACACAGTGGATGAATATCATGAACTAGGCTGCCGCAACTTCCGGCAGTCTGTTTAATATTGGGGCAGTTAAGCCGCCAATGTTACAAAATAAAAATAGAAGTTGACACCATATCCATTAAGGGGGGAGCGTATGCCCATTACAGTCCGGGAGGCAATGAAAATTGGAGGTTTGGCTCATTGCAAAGTGGTCGCAGGAGAACAAGGATTAGATCGGCCTGTTGAATATATTACCGTTATGGAAGTTCCTGATGTGATTCAATGGTTAAAAGGAAACGAGCTTTTGCTGACAAGCTTGTTCTCCATTAAGGATGATCCACAAGCCATGGAGCAGCTGGTCATGCAATTGTATCTCAAAGGAAGCTCGGCGCTAGCCGTCAAAACAAGCCGTTATATAGAACAAATTCCGGAGTGTATTTTGATGGAAGCCGAGAGATTGTCTTTTCCGGTCATTGAAGTGATGAATCATATCTCTTATCTGGACATTATGACCCCGCTGATGAATAAGGTGTTCGCCAATTCAAAAGACCATCATGACGATCTGGAAAGCTTTTTTCGCTGGCTTACCGAGCTGGCCATGGGCGGCAAGGGAATACAGTCCATTTTGTCCGCGATTGAAAAGTTTACAGGCAATGTCGTAACGATAGAATCGGAAATCATATCCTTTGAATCCGTAAGGATGGCCGATGGGATGCAGCCCTTAACCGGTGTTCAGAAAAAAGAAATTAACCTGTCTAAACGATCCATCAGGCTTGAACGGGTATGGGGCGGGAAAAGTATTTCCTGTTTAGTCACTCCTCTTATTTTGAATGAAGTCGTATACGGTTATGTCTCATACTGGTATAAAAAAAATGAATTTAGGGAAACGGATTTCCTGATCCTTGAAAGATCCATTCCTCTTATGGCGTTAGAGTTTTTAAAAGTGAAAACCAGTCTGGATATTGAACAAGATTACAAGGATGATTTTTTGATGGATATCCTGCAGGGGAACATCGAAGAATGGGATCAGATTGAGGAAAAAGCCCAACGTTTCGACTGGAATCTGAATCAGGATTTTCAAATACTTGTCGTTCAAATGGATAAAACTGGAATTGGTACGGAGGGCGCTTCCGATCATGTTCTCTCGTCACAGGAGCTGCTGAGAAGAGTAGTGAACAAAATCAAACTGTTTTTTTCTTTACGCGGCAAAAAGGTTATACTGGGTATAGCAAGGGGGCATGTTGCGGTCTTATATCCGGATGCCAATTTCGAATTCCGGGTGGAAGAGAAATATTTAAAACCATTGTTATCCCTGGGACGCAGTCTGCAGCAGGAACTGAACCAAAAATTCGAAATCGATTTTTCTATTGGATTCGGCCGTTGTTATGCCGGTTTCCAAGGAATATCCCGGGGATATAAGGAAGCTGTAGAAGCCTTACAACTGGGAAGAACCATTTATGGAAATCCATTTTGCTGCCATTTCAACGAATTGCGAATCTATCGTATATTGACCCAGTTTCATGATAAAGAAGAACTGAAATCCATTTATCATGAAACGGTCGGCAAATTAATGCAGCATGACAAGGATCATCAAACGAACTTGACGGATACGCTTCGAACATTTTTTGAGTACAATGCCAGTCTTGTGGAGACGGCCCAGAACCTGTTCGTTCACGTAAATACGATCAAATACCGGCTGCAGAAAATTGAGCAGATTACGAATTGCAGCATGAATAACTCGGAAGAGCGAATGTGGCTGCAAATCGGTTTGAAAATTCAAAAGCTTCTGTTTTGATGCCGATCCCTGATAGGGCCTTAGCCAAACCGACAATTTGCGGTTTGGTTATTTGTCTTAATCGATATACAACGGATATTTTTTTAGTGATAACATGCAAGTAACCTATTCTAAGGAGATACGTAGAGCTTCATAAATTGTAAAAATGAAGGTTTAATATGTATACGCTTACAATTATGTTACATATAATTACATCATGTAGGATTGTATTGTTTGATTAGCCAAGAAAAATCACTAAATTTTTGTCGGATTTAACAAAGACGATATAAGTAATGACCTTTTTATCATATGATTGTGTTATATTTTATAACTAAGTGTAAGGTTTTGTTCGCAACTTATGATACTATTTGAAACTTGATTTCATTACTTTGGTTTTACTTCAAATAAAATATATTCTATTCGGGATAAAGTCAGGAGGGGAAGATTTGTAGTACTTATTTTTATACTACTTTTTAGGTAATCACTTTAAGGAGGGTCTATCATTGAACAATCCAACTATGATTGAATCTGCAGCGCCGGCAACTGAAAGTAATGAGAAAATAACGCCTTATCAGTGGAAAACATTATGGGCATCCACCGTCGGTTATGCAATGGACGGCCTGGACTTATTGATTATTTCGTTTGTATTGCCGTTAATCATCGTTGCCTACGGCATTACCTCTGCAGAGGCGGGAAGCATTGCTACGTTTACATTGATCGGCGCGGTCGTCGGAGGCATCGTTTTCGGTATGCTGGCCGATATATACGGAAGAGTCAAGGTTTTCGCGTTTACGATATTATTGTTTTCCGTATTTACGGGCCTCTCCGCGCTGGCTACTGACCTAACAACGATGAATATTACCAGGTTTATCGCAGGTCTTGGCCTTGGCGGAGAATTTGGAATCGGGATGACGCTGGTCACCGAAACGTGGCCCAAAAAATATCGCTCCCGGGCTACAGCCGGTGTCGCGATCGGATTTCAGCTGGGTATCGTTCTGGCCATATTCGCTTCCATGTTAGTTGTACCATACTTCGGTTGGCAGGGAGCGTTTGTGGTGGGCGCCTTACCCGCTTTATTCGCATGGTGGTCCCGCCGTTCTTTGGAAGAACCCCCAATATGGAAGGAATTAAAGCAAAAACGAGTGAAAAAAGGAGTCCCGATTTCGCTATTGTTTAACACTCCAGGCAAAGCGGCTACGACTATCGGTCTCATCGTGGCAACAACGGTTCAAAATGCAGGCTATTACGGGATTATGACGTGGCTTCCGACGATGATGGCTCGCGAACTCGGGTTTTCTTTTAATAAAACCGGGCTATGGACTTTAGCGACAATTTTGGGCATGATCTTAGGAATTATCTTCTTTGGAACATTAATGGACAAGTGGGGAAGAAGGCCGTCGTTTATAACCTTTCAGCTATTATCCGCGGTAATGGTTTGGATCTTCTTCCAAAATTCGAATGCATCGCTGCTCTTGATATTAGGCGCAATAATGGGTTTTTTTGTGAACGGTATGATGGGTGGATACGGGGCCCTTCTATCAGAACATTATCCAACAGAAGTGAGAGCGACGGCCAAGAACTTCATCTTTAATATCGGCAGGGGCATCGCCGGTTTCGCTCCGTTAATTATCGGCTACCTCGCTACGACCCAATCCTTAAGCTGGGCGATGAGCATGATTTCTTTTATCTATATTTTTGCAGCGATATGTTTCTTTTTCTTAGTCCCGGAAACGAAAGGGAAGGAATTGGAATAGTCAACCGGAGAATACGCCGGATTTAATCATACTAGTGCCATCCCGATCAGGGAATGGAACAAAAGGCGGCCATTGGGCCGCCTTTCCCATATTCAATTTAGCAAACCCATAGTAAATAGCTAGTAAGCGAGAAAAAACGGATTAACATGAAATTATTGTTCTAGGACTACTTTTAGATATACAGGTACGTTATAATTAAAGTTGATTGTCTATGAGCAAGCTCAACATTCAATTCGCAATTGAGTTCTAATATTGTTAAGAATACTCTTTTAGAGGTGGCATATGAAAGCTTATCTGGAACTGCTTCAGGATATATTGGATAACGGTGTCCAAAAAGAGGACCGTACAGGGACCGGGACCATTTCCGTTTTCGGCAGACAATTGAGATTTGATCTTCAACAGGGGTTCCCTCTATTGACGACTAAGAAGCTGCATGTCAAATCGATCATTCATGAGCTCCTGTGGTTTCTGAGCGGGAACACGAATATTCGTTATTTACAGGAAAATGGCGTGACCATCTGGGATGAATGGGCCGATGAGGATGGAAACCTGGGCCGTGTATACGGGGCGCAGTGGCGTACGTGGCTTGGTCCAAATGGACAAGTCGTTGATCAAATTTCCAATGTTATTGGGCAGATTAAAAATAGTCCGGATTCGCGGCGGCACTTAGTCAGCGCTTGGAACCCGGCTGAAGTGAACGGTATGGCCTTACCTCCGTGCCATTACGCGTTTCAATTCTATGTGGCGAACGGCCGGTTGTCGTGTTTATTTAACATGCGATCGGTGGATTCCTTTCTTTTTCGGTAGTAAAAAATATTGATGAAGACAGGAGGAAAATAATATTAGGGTTGTGGGTGTAGCCCAAGCGGGAGCGTCCAGAAGTAGGAAACGGTAATTTGTAAATCTTTAAAATAAACCAGTGATAAATCGAAATTATTTTAATTTCATTTAAAAGTAGCGTACAAAAATATTATGTTACAGCATACGACACATGTGGAGTGTTGTTCACTGTTAGTGAGAAAAGATTAAACAAGATGTGACGGTGTCAGAACCCTTCCAACATGGCGGAAGGGTTCTATGTTTGTATGGGTAATTATGGTAATGTAAATGAGTTAGGAGTGATACACATGAGCGGCGGTTTATATGGACACAGAAATATTGAAGATAAGCGACTAAAAGAATGGATAAATACGTGGTGTGCGGAAGATTACATTAATTTTTTTAGAAATTATTATGGAGTCGGAATGAAAGCTGAGTTTGAAGACTCTTTGGCTAAACAAGTTGAAATAGTAAAACAAGCGTCTTCAAGCATCACTGTTTCAGAGGATAGATACCTGTTCGATGATGTCATGAAATATATGACTCCTGCAATGTTTTATTGCTATTTTAGATATGACAGTTCAACTGCTTATTGCGGTAATTACTATGAAGTGCTGATTGAATTTGCTGATGAATCAACCAAGAAAAAGTTAATTAAGGGCTATGATTATGTGCAAACAGGCGGAATAACATTGGAAAAGAATGGTGAAGTGATAGGACATATTGGTGAGATGAGTGACCTTTTTTGGCATACTTTTTATGACCAGTATATTGTAGAGGACGATTATGGTGCTATCGAACATGCGAGAAATAATGAGAAAGATATTACCCTGCAGATTTGGAATGATAAACTTTTTGAAAATACGGAGCACTTCTATAAATTTATTGAACAGATATTATTTGAATGCAATGTTAATTTAGACTTAGTTTTCAAAAGGTCAAGATTTGAAAGTGCTAGTAAATTAATAGGGCATGCTACTAGAACACAACTATGCTTAAGTAGTAATGAATTAGAAGAAACCCCATTAAGGTATTTCAATTTTGCTAACTATACCAAAATACCAAGACATAAATATTTGGCTTATTATCAGGTTCTTGAGTTCTTCTTTATAAGAGCCGTAAAGGAAGCGAGGTTTCCTAAGCCAAACGAACTCTTAATAATAAAGTATATTACTAATAATTCATTAACTGCTTCAGAAGTTACATCATGGCTTGAAGAAATTACGGATTGTGGAAGACACTATACAGAACCTTCAGAGAAATATCCTGCTCTTATACCTTTGAGTGTTACTGATGATGTTCAATTGGTAGCTACACGGATTTATACAGTTAGGTGTTCGTTAATTCACTCTAAAGAAGCACCCAAGGATGTTAATTTCATACCTAATCTTAATGATGAAATAATAGAAAAGGAACTAGCTCTAATCAAATATGTAGCCGAGAAAGTGCTGTATAAGTGGAGTAATGCTCCTGAATAGTGGAGGGCATGAAGAGGTTATGGCAAATCCATTCTCTAACAAAAAGAAAATACGTGGTTCGAAGCGTAAAATTAAGCAGATAGAATAATGGAAAATACGTCATATTGATTTGGACATTGAACAGTTGTGTTGTAACAATAGAGACTATGTAAAACTATGGATGCAGAAACAAATCTCAACGAGAAAGATTCGGACTCGGGAACCATTGGACGATGTGCTGCCACTATCCGAACCGAAGGTGTTAAAGCAGGCTATTGAAATGATCATTAAAGCTGAAGTTAAAACACCAACGGATCTACTTTACGACCTGGATCTGCCTGCTGGATTAGTTGAAGAAATCTGTAATTTGAAGAAGGGATTTTTTCATGTTGAAGAATATGAGCCAAAGCTTAGATTAATCGAACGATTACTTGATTAGAGAGCTTCACTTTTGATGGAAGAAAATAAACCTTGAATAAGACATATATTCAACCGCTTAAGTGGAATTTAACCACGTAAGCGGTTTTTCAGTTCTAGTGGTAATTCTACATAGTTCAAGAACAATCCTAACTAATAGATAATTATGTTGGAAAATGTTGTATAATGTCATCAATGTGTTAAAGATGGGGCCTGATGTTACTGAACAGTAAAACTGAAATCTTAGGCTGTTCAGTTTTACTGTTCAGTTTTTTGATCGCTGCATAAGCGTACTTCAAACCAAACAAGTTGGAGGGAATATCGTGAGTGACTATATTGTAAACAAAGCAGGGGCGAAGATTTATTCTGATGTAAATAAACATGCTGTCTTGAAAGTTCCTGCATTGAAAAAAGAATCCGAAAATGTGTAGTACACGACGTAATAAGTGTTGGCATGGTGCAGAATGGAATTGCACTGATTACGATTAAGCAAAACGGTGATGCTGTTGCATATAGATTGCCACCGGAGTTAATGCAAAGGGCGCAGTCGGCAGTTGGAATGGCAATGAGCGGTATGAAGGCGTTTCCTGCCAAAGTGGAGTTTGGCATTTTGAAAGGTCGGTGTTACGCAGAAATTCTATAAAGCTAGCGTGAAGTAATGCAGGTTGGAAAAGGCAGAAGGAGAGAAACAGCATGTCGAGGAAAAAACGCAAACAGCAAAAAGAATTGGATAAATTAATTGAAGGGTTTTTGATGCTCTGCATCTTTGGTTCCTTTTTTGGAGTTTTTAATATGACTAAATCGTTTATCGCAAGTCTACTAGCTGCCGGTGGTGTGCTAGGTTTATTTGTTGCGATCATGATTGCACGTCGTATTCAGTATCAGGAGAAATTGAAAAAATCGGGGATCAAAGATATTGATGAAATGGACGGGCGGCAATTTGAACATTATTTGGGCCATTTATTCAAAGCGCATGGTTTCACTGTGCAAGTGACACGAGCTGCCGGTGATTATGGAGCCGACCTAGTGATCGTTAAAAATGGAAAAAAGATCGCTGTCCAGGCCAAGCGCTATAGCAAAACTGTCGGTTTAAAAGCAGTTCAGGAAGTAAAAGCCTCCATAGCGCATTACGGCGCTTCTGAAGGTTGGGTTGTCGCCAACCGGGAGTATTCGGATGAAGCTTACTCATTAGCAAAATCAAACAACATCCAACTAATCAATCGTGAGCAGTTAATTGAAATGATACTAAAATTAAATCCCGGTGCTGCACCCTCAGCTAAAACAATCAAAGAACAGCTACCACAGGAAGAGCATGTTTGCAGCCGGTGCGGAAGTGAAATGATATTACGCAAAAGTGCAAAGGGTGAATTTTACGGTTGTAGTACATACCCTAGATGCCGAAACATGAAGGCAATATAATGAACGACCGACGGAATAGACGCTTTTGATTTAAATAATAAAATAGTCTGATAACTAATTTTCTGAAAAAGCAGCTTTAATTATGGACTTAGTTGTTATTAAAAAATACTATATTTTACCTTGTTCTTTTGTTCCCATCGGATGCAAACACAATATATAGTGTATGACCGCAAGTTCCTTGCTTTTAAAACACAATATATGCTATAGTAGAAAATGGAACAACGAACGAGAGTCCAAAGATTTCTCTCTGCACTCCGGATAGTAGTTTTATAGATGGATTGAAACCCGTCAGAACGGTTTTAATCATACTATAATGCTCTGCGCTACGCAAGAGGCTGAACAATATAACTGTCTCACGCTATCGCAATTCGGTAAGAGTAACCTAAAAAGGAGGACCGTGGCGCTCGTTGAAGTTTCGGGCCAGAGGACGACTCTCAATCAATGTTTACACCATCATAAAAGCGAGTTGACCTGTATATGATAGACGAGCGTAACGGTAATCACGGTAATTCTGGGTCAGATCCGCAACCAGGCCATGGCAAGGACGACAAAGGGCATAACGGCGGCGGAAACAACGGTGGAAACAACGGTGGAATTATCTCGAAACCTGGTAAGTCTCATGCGGTAACGGCGTGGAACCTCAAGTAATCCAAGCGCTGCAAGATGCCTATGGCCCGGTAGCATGGGTACCGGGTCAGGTGGCTGGAATCCTTGGGGAGGGTTGGTTTTTGCTAAAAGCCAATCCTCTCCCACCAACCAGGGAAGAGGCATTACTTGTTGCAGCTGACATTATCCATGATCGGTATGGGATGGTTCAGAACGGTCAAGTTCGCCATAATCCTAACTGTGCAGAGGACCATAGTCTTCCGTCTGAATATGGGCATATCGAAAAGGCGATTCGTGATTTGAAACCAACAACATTTAAAGTAGCTGTGCACCCGGGTTTTTCTGAAGCCTATTTTCAGCAGCCACTTGCTATCGCTTATCATCCTACTATCGGGTATGAACGATTTCCAGACCATCCTCATTTAAATGTGGGTGGGCCACTGGCTAATGGGTTGCATCTTCCTGATTCCTTCTGTTATTCCAGCGATATTGCGAAAGAGTTTGAAGATAAGCTATTACGGTACCAGCATGCGTTTGCTCGCATTACTACTTGGTTATTCCGTCATATGATATGGGAGCAGACACGAAAAAGTGGTAATCTGGGAACTTGGATTGGTCCTGCAAGTGAGGAAACGCTAAAGCCAGTTGATTTCTTGCAGGCGCTCAGTCCAGATGGACCTTGCCGCTGTAGAAGTGGCCGGACATATCGAAAGTGTCATTTTCAGAAGGATCTTGCTGATCATCGAAATAGAGGTATGGCGTTTCTCTCTAATGAAGCCGCTGAACGTGTTTTAAGAGAGTTACAGGCTGGAGCGGATCGATGGAAGCATAAACAACAAGGCCGAAATGAAGTGTATACACAGTTGAAACAAATGGAAACATTCGTAAAAGCAACCTGAACACCGGAGGCCAAGAAGGAGAGCCAACTTCTCTTGGTTCTCATTGACAATAAGTTTTTTTGGCTGAATTTTGGCCGGATTCGTAAACAAAATAGTTTTCTTTGTTTTTCAAAAAGCATACGTTTTGACAGGTCCGGAAACGGGCCTGTTTTTTGTGTCAAAACCTATAAAAACAAATATTGAAATATCCCACGATATACCCTATACTTTTTGAAACAGATTCGGTTAGGGAGGCATCAAGGATGGAGATGGCTTATGCGCGAGTATCGGCCAAGGACCAAAATCCAGAGCGGCAGCTTGTGAAATTTCGGGAGTTGGGTATCGACGAGCGATATATTTTTATGGATAAGCAAAGCGGCAAAGACTTTAACCGGCCGAGGTATCAAGCCATGCGGCTGATGCTTCGGAAAGGTGATCTTGTGTACCTGGATGCGCTGGACCGGCTGGGCCGCGATTATGATGGCATCATTGCGGAGTGGAAAAATATTACGCGAGAGCTGCAAGCGGATATCGTTGTGCTGGAAAACGAAACGCTGTTCGACAGCCGGAAGTTCCGGACGATGGGCGACTTTGGCAAAGTGATGGAAGATCAATTTTTGAGCTTGCTTTCCTATGTGGCCGAGCAGGAGCGCAAGAAGAACCGGCAGCGCCAAGCGGAAGGGATTAAGGTTGCGCGAAAGGAAGGCGTGAAGTTCGGGCGCCCTAAGCAGGAGATCGACACCAACTTTATTCGGGTGTACGAGCAGTGGAGATCCAGCGCGATTACGGCTACCGCAGCCATGAAGTTATTGGAAATGAAGTCCAATACATTTTATCGGCGGGTGAAGGAGTACGAAAATCAGTTAACAACTTCATAGTATCAAATACAATCAAAGATCTACTCCTATCATTCTGGACCTTTCTTTGTTTAGTGGAAGATGTATGGAAAGCGTAATCTACTATATGTCAGCATTAATAGGCGATATGCTTCGAAAAAGAGCAATGAACCTATGAGTAGAATGACATGAAATACTTGAAATCTGAGTTTCGGAATTTTTTTATATATGAACATAAGAAATAGCGTCAATAACTCCGACTTCCAGATTGTAGATCTGGCATGAACTTTAACGTTTCTTTAAACTATAATCATATACTGAAGCCCAGCTCAAAGGGAGGGAAACGATGCGAGGAAAAAACATTTTGATCATTGAAGATGATATGAAAATACGAAAGCTTCTCAAACTCTATTTGGAAAGAGAAGGATATGAGGTATTGGAGGCTGAGAATGGGGAAGAAGGCAGGGAGGCATTTCAAAAATATGATCCCTGTTTTGTCATTACCGATTTAATGATGCCGAAGCTTAGCGGCGAAGAATTGTGCACATGGATGCGTAACGAACTCAAAAGTGACATTCCCCTCATCATGTTAACGGCCAAAATTGCGGAGGCAGAGCGGATTAAAGGTCTCCAAATGGGTGCTGACGATTATATAACCAAGCCTTTTAGCCCTCAAGAAGTCGTCACACGGGTGAATACCGTGCTTCGGCGAACTTCTAATCGATGCAGCAAAATTAGTTATAAAGGATTGACCATAAAACCTCTGCGCGGAGAAGCCAAGTATAACGGGAACATCATTCCCCTAACTCAGCATGAGATTAAATTGCTGTACTTTTTTATGAGACATCCCAATCAAATCTTGTCGCGGGAGCAAATTTTGGGTGAGCTTTATCCGAACGAAGAGAAGAGTGTAATCGACCGAACTGTAGATGTTCATGTCGGAAAGCTTAGAGAAAAGATCGAAACATCCAGCGAAGTACCGTGTTTTTTCGAAACGATCCGTGGAATGGGGTATCGCTTTGTCGCGTATTAAGCAGCTTAATTTATGGAGGCAGCAGGTAACCTGGAAGTTAATCGGGGTTAACGTTCTGGTTATGCTCATCGTCATCTGGCTAGCAGGCGTTTCGGTCAAAGATTTTGCATGTGTGCTTGTAGAAAAGTATCGACTTGTCGGTGAAGAAAAAAACTTTTTCTTTAACCGAACGATGCATTTTTACCTGATTCGGGCAAGTTTGCTTGCGATCGTTGTTGCCGCGGTCATCCATTTCGTATTTATCAAAAAAATATTATCTCCTTTAAAACGTTTGACCCAATCGACGCGTCAGCTTATAGAGGGATCATACCCAGAACCCATTCAAGTATCGTCAGAAGACGAAATCGGTCAATTGACTCAGTATTTTAACGATCTGACTTTGACTTTGAAGCGAACGGAAGAAAATCGTAAAAGAATGCTGAGCAATGTTTCGCACGATTTGCGAACTCCTCTGAGTAATCTAAACGGCTATTTAGAGGCATTAAGCAGCGGTGTGCTTATTGGGGACCGGGACTTGTATCTTTCGCTGCTGGAAGAATCTCAGCATATCACCCGGCTCGTGGAACAGTTGCATCAGCTTTCAGTATGGGAGGACCGACAAGCTACAAGCATGACTAATAGCAACATACAAATCGATGAGTTGATTGCGCGTTGCACGCAGTCTTTTCAATGGGAACTCCAGACCAAGAATATGGAGGTAGATGTATCTCTTGCACCTGGAGTCGTCATCGGTGACGAGGATGGATTGAGGCAGGTGCTGAACAATCTGTTACAGAATGCAACAAGCTATAATGTGGGGCGAATGATTTGGGTGTCCGGAGTAATCGAGCCTCTTCATTATCGAATCACGGTCAGTAATATTGGCGAGCCACTGCCGGAAGAGCTGCGAGAACTTGTATTTGAACGTTTTTTTCAAGCGGATCCATCGAGACATCGCGGAGAAAAAACAAAAGGAAGTGGGCTTGGTTTGGCAATTGTAAAAGAAATTGTGAAGAAACATGGAGGCAGAGTCGGGCTAATATCAGAGAATAACAAACATGCGTTTTGGGTAACGATCCCCCGTAACTCGAAATAATCTGATTTTAAAAAGTAATCTTGTTTGTCTTACACAATAACTAAGCAGACCGGTATGGACTCCGCCAGTCTGTTTTGGTTTGTTATATGCAGAAGATTCTTGAAGTAGCACTGATTTCAATTTGCTTGTAAGTATTAAAATAGTTTGTAATTGCATCATGAGCATGAATCCTTAATTTTTTTGATTGGGTCATGTTTGTGTAGAATTTGTTCACCTGCGCCCACAATTCGATTGATGGTTTCATGCTTCAATGGTTTTTTACCTGAACAAGAAAATGTTCAATCCGATAGCCTGGTGGATTATAGGGCCTTCCAAGTCATATTACATTAAATCGTCCCCGCCAAATACAAATCTGTATTCCCAATGCTTTTCTTCGATATTATCGATTCGAACCCCACCCGAATTCTCCGAGTACGTATGCAGTATTTTCCCGTTTCCGAGAGAGATACCATTATGTGTAATTCGCTGCGAGGATTTATTGATTCCGGAGTAATTGTTGCTTTTACTCCCCTTGTAGGACATAAAGAACATGATATCCCCGGGTTTTAGATCCCTCCAGTTTGTCCTAATGTCACCCATTTTCTTTACATAATCGGCTTGTGTCCTTGAATTCCCTGGAAGAATAACTTTGGCTCCATCTTTAAATGCTTGTCTGACGAAATCGGAACAATCGAACGTGTGGGTATTGGAACGGTTTGAACCGAATACATAAGGAGTTCCCAAGTACTTCATTCCTGCGTCAATAATGCTTTTGGACGTCCCGGAAATCGGTTGCTTTAGCTTTGTCCGAAGAGGAGTCATTCGTATTTATGAACTGACTTTGAGTGGTCACGTATCCAGTCTAGCCACGTTGATCTTTGATTTTATACCAATAATGATTAACTTGTCCCAATATATCGACATGTTCACCGGCTTTCAGATAACGAATGCGGTCACCGCTTAAGGAAGGCTTCTCCCGAAAATTAACACTTTTCTCGATGATGCCATCTTGTCCTGCGGCCGAAACGGTAGGTTGTCCCACTAAAATCGTGACAGAAATTAGCGCGGTAGCCAAGAGCGTCAAGGTCATTTTTTTCTTCAACATTGTAATACCTCCTGTAGATTTACACATTTACCGTAGCGGAAATGATTAGCTAACGGTCTAAGTTAAGCCTAGCATAGGAGATTAAACGGACTGAATGTAATTTTTTCCAATGGATTACTTTATCATTTCTTTAAAGAAGAAAGGTATTCTGTTCTACAGGGAGGGGGCGGGGGAAATTGCGCAGTATACAGATCGGATCATTTGTTTTGAACGGACAACTGATCTTGTACCTGAGTTATGGGGCAGCAGGCTGGTTGATGCTACAATACCGGCTTCGACACATGCTGGAGCGGAGTTTAATCTTGTCCTATGCGACGAATGCATTCTGGCTGTGGTTGATCGTATGGAAAGGGAGTTTCCTGATCTTTCATCCGATTGAGGTTATCTTACAGCCCATGTCTTTACTTTACTTTGATGGTGGGGAACGCGGGAGATGGACGGCGAGCCTGGTTACGGCGGCCTATGTTTGGTTCCGATCCCCGAAGCAGAATATGTCTATAAAAATGTGGATCGATATCGCGGCATGGTTTTTGTTTGCGGGTTGGTTGATCTATCACATGTTGTTATTCGCTATCGGGGAGGAACCCACTTGGTTTCATGCTGTAAACGCCGTATTGACTGCTGTTCTCCTGATTTTATTATTGGTTTCTCAAAAAGGATCCAATAAGGTAGAAAGATTGATCACATATGGCATTTGGTTCTCGATCGGAAATGTGCTCCTTTTGTTTCTAGTCCCCGATCGTACCATGTGGCTCTTCTCTTTCAGTAAACAGCAGGTTATTTTTCTACTTGTTGCCGCTTGTTTGACCGGATGGGCTTGGTTTGACGAGAAGAAGCAAAAAGGAGGTTCTCTTGGATAATCTAACGATTTTCGTTGCCTTTGCTGCGGGGATGCTATCGTTTTTATCGCCTTGTGTATTTCCGCTCATTCCCGCTTACGTTTCCCATTTGACAGGCTCGTCCTTTCAAGAGGGTAAACTTGTCGTGCATCGGGGGAAACTGATCTTTCAGTCTCTTAGTTTTATTGTGGGGTTTAGTCTGATTTTCATCGCTATGGGTGCGTCTGCAAGTTTCATTGGTCGCTTCTTCGCTGAAGAACGCGAGTTGGTACAAAGAATAAGCGGTCTATTGATTATTGTGTTTGGTCTGCAAATGGCCAGCATTTTAAATCTTCGTCTGTTGATGTCCGGTAAAACGTGGGAAACCAAACCAGATATGCGCCGCGGCGCCATCCGTTCGCTTCTTACTGGGTTGGCGTTTGGTGCGGGCTGGAGTCCATGCGTGGGGTTGGCGTTATCGTCTATTTTGCTTCTGGCCGGATCTTCGGAGACATTGTGGAATGGGATCGGGATGTTGGCGGTGTATTCGCTTGGATTGGGAGTTCCGTTTTTATTGATTTCATGGTTGTTGACGTATTCGATGAACATAATGAAGAAAATGAACAGATGGATGCCTCTTCTATCTAAAATCAATGGGTGGCTTCTTATCGGGATGGGTTTTCTGTTGTTCACCGGACAATTGCAAAAGATCAGTGCATGGCTTGCTCGATATACGTTTTGGGACATCAATTTTTAACATAAGGAGCTGAACTTGATGAAAAAAACTATTATTGCTGTAGTGTTGTTGATAGGGCTCGTCGTTTATGGCGGGTACGACTATTATCGTACATCCTCTTCAGAGACGGGACAAGCTGTGGAATCAAGTGGAGCGAACGTCGAGAGGGGCATTCAAAAGGGGCAGCTTGCCCCGGACTTTTCCTTAACCGACTTGAACGGAAATCCGGTTACGCTTTCTGATTTTAAAGGCAAGAAAGTCATGGTTAATTTTTGGGCAACATGGTGCCCGCCGTGCCGCGTGGAGATGCCCCATATGCAAAAATTTTATGAGGATTACAAATCAAAAGACTTTGTTATTGTGGGTGTCAATATGACGACTACTGAGGAAAATCCGGATAACGTAAAAGCATTCGTGGAGGATCAACAGCTCACATTCCCAATTGTTCTCGATCAGGAAGGTGATGTGCTGCAAACGTATCAAGTTGTCGCCTATCCTACCACTTATGTTCTCGATTCTAATGGCGTGATTCGGGAAAAGTTTCAGGGCGCAATTAATTATGAAATTATGAAAGATGCCGTATCAAAAATTAAATAATCAGAAAGGAAAGGTATACAACATGAGGCAGAAGGTTCAAAAAATGATCCTTTTTACACTGTCTGCTTGTCCGATGGGTCGGTCGATGAACACGGTCATTGGGGAAATCCACGCCTGTAAGAATGATCTTGCTTATCAAGTCGTTTATGTGGATGTTGATCATGCAACGACCAATCGCTATCGCGCTAAAAAGAATCCGACCACGCTCTTTTTGGATCATAACGATAGCGAACTATACCGCATTGAAGGATTTATGGAGACAGCTGAGGTATGGAACTTATTTGGACAGATCGAGGAAGGATTGCTGCGCTCGGAAGCACTGCGAGAAGAAAACCAAGAGAAGAGTGAACCCTATACGGTTTATTTATATCAACATGGTCACGTCGTTCCGGTGGAAACACAGTTGATCAATTTGACTTCTGTAAGGGCACCAAGAATAACCGTTATTCAGCAATTGCTTAGAACCCGACTTGAAGGGTTCGAGAACCCCTTTCCCTTGGATGCATCGCTTGAGCGAGTTGCTTTTCACAATGAACATGGCGTTGTAACACTTCATGCACGAAAAAGTGAAGTGGACAAACAACAATCCGAGCGCATGAAGGCATTGCTCACTCGTACATTAACGGCCTATGGTATCACTGAAGTGATCTTGGAATGGACGACGGGATCCAAACAAGGGGAATGAGAACGGTTTCTTTGAATATGCCTGCATTCCTTACAAAAGTGGTCAGAACCAATCTAAACATGCGATAAGCAGGGGGAAACCATATGGGCCAATTCATTTATCATAAGGTACTATATAGACCTTTAATCCAACCCAGCGGCTAACCCAGAATGAAGGGAGAAAGAAATGTCATTGAAAAAAATCGTACTCATAATGATTGCTATCATGATGTTATTTACTGGAGCAAACAGTGTGTTTGCCAATCAAACGAAACTCGAAGAATCGGTGAATAAAGTTATAGGAACGGAATATGCATGGGGTGGGACTTCGACCGAAGGATTTGATTGCTCGGGATTTATATTGTATACATTTCTTCAATTCGATGTAAAACTACCCCGAACGACTGTGACTCAATCTCAGGCCGGTACAGCCGTTAAAAAGAGTGAGCTGCGTGAAGGCGACCTGGTTTTTTTTAATACAAATGGAAAAGGAATTTCGCATGCTGGCATTTACCTTGGTGGAGGGCGGTTTGCTCATTCCTCGAGCAATAAGGGCGTGACCATCAGCAAGTTAAGCGATACATACTACAACAAGCGTTACGTGACGGCACGCCGAGTGGTATCTTGGGAAACATATTCTAACATGACAGATGCTATAAATTAACCGTTATTTATAGGTATTTAACAGAACAGACGCAGAGTTTATGTAGGAAAGTGTGAGATCTTGTTTATTGTTTCAGCTTTGCATGTAAAATGAGTCGCTCCTTGCCTGTTTCATCACAGGTAATAAGCGTAAGGATTTTGTCCTTTTTGGTTTGATTCAGCACCGATACGTTGGTCGGATCAACCATCTTTTTATCATATATCACGTACTCATACGATTGCCCACCGAGTTCAGTATGAATGGTATCACCTGTTTCCAATTCTTCTAACCGGTTAAACATTCGTCCATAAGCGTAACTGCGATGACCGGCTATAACTGAATTCCCTATTTGGCCGGGCAGAGCGGTACCCGGGATATGACCAGGCGCTATCGCTAGTTCCTCTGAGCTAACCCCTTTGAGAATTGGAAGTTTGAGATTAATGGCATCGCTCTTAATGATGCCTAAAAGCTTCGATTGCTGAGTGGATGAACCGGATTTGGAACTAACAATTGAGGTCAGTGGTATTCCTTGCGTATCTTCCGCTTGCGTATCATCTTGTATAGATGTAGCTATGCTGGAAGCAGGAGGCATTTTGTCATTCGGTAATAGTTGATTCAATTCCTTGCCTATTGATTGAGCAGTAATCTTTTCAGACAGCTCAGCGGACAGATCAGCCTCCAAAGTTAGGAGTAATTGCTGGTGTTTCATGTCCCTAACCCATAAGTTCAGAGTTGGATAAAGTAGCAATACAATGCCTATAAGAACGAATAGAAACGCTATTTTACGCATGTTATCTCCTTTGTTAAATCAATTAAGAATCCATTTGACCCTTGCTAGCCAGATTTCTCGCTGATCCGTAGAGGAATAAACTATCATGTGTCATTACCCATTCTACTCATGTTTATAACTTTGAAACTATTGAATCATGTCCGAAGATACAAAACTATTCATACTAAACCTATAGAGAGATCCAAAAGGTTGACAACAGACATTTCATAGCCTATTATAATACCCATAGGGGTATAAGTATAATAAAATAAAATTGATGGTGGAGGGGATAACATTACCTTAGAGGGCAGTACTGATTTCGAAGCTCTGCAGCAACGCATCCCATTTCACTGAAAAATAACACCTACAGGGGTATGTGCACGAATTTGGTTAAACATACTACCAGGGAAAGGAGTGGCTTATGGATCTAGATATCGGTTGGATTATTACCTTGTTTGCCATTGGATTTATTGGCTCATTCATTTCGGGCATGGTTGGTATTGGAGGCTCCATCATCAAGTATCCGATGCTGTTATATATTCCGCCTGCGCTAGGATTTCTCGCGTTTACGGCGCAAGAGGTGTCCGCGATTAGTGCGGTTCAGGTGTTTTTCGCCACAATTGCAGGCGTCTTCGCCTACCGAAAAGGCGGATTAATCAACAAAAGACTCGTTCTTTATATGGGCATTCCGATCGTGCTGGGGAGCTTTATCGGGGGCTACGGCTCCAAATTTCTTCCGGATTCAGCAATTAACCTGACCTATGCCGTACTGGCATTAATCGCAGCTATTATGATGTTTTTTCCGAAAAAAGGTATAGATCGCGACGATTATTCGAATCTTCAATTCAACAAAGGGATCGCTTCCACAGCGGCCGCCGTTGTAGGGATTCTATCGGGTGTTGTTGGCGCTGCTGGTGCTTTTATCATCGTGCCGATTATGCTCGTTATTTTAAAAATCCCTACCCGGGTTGCGATCGCATCCTCGCTGGCAATCACCTTTATATCATCAATCGGATCATCCGTTGGTAAAGTAATGGGTGGACATATGCTGCTGATTCCGTCCATCGTGATGGTAGTCGCAAGTATTATCGGTTCGCCTATAGGAGCTAAAATCGGGCAAAAGATGAACGTAAAAGTATTACAATGGGTACTCGCCGGGCTGATCACCGCAACCGTTATTAAAATTTGGATCGACATTTTGGCATAATAGGGAGAGATGAAAAATGGCAGGCAAATTTTCAAAAGCGATCACACCTTCGGAATTACAAGAACGCTTGGACCAAGGGGAACGGCTTCATATTCTCGATGTGCGTGAACCTGAAGAGTGGGAATCCGGGCATATTAAAGAAGCCAAGCATATGCCGCTGGGGTTTATCGGAGAGCGGCATAAGGAACTTAATCCTGAGCAGGAGACGATTGTCGTATGCAGAAGCGGCAACCGCAGCGGACTGGCTTGCGAGCTTTTGGAATCGCTCGGCTACAATGTCGTCAATATGACCGGCGGTATGTCCCAGTGGAACGGTAACGTCGAGTTTGGAAAGAAGTAATTTGCGCTGAAACGTGCCCTGTTGACAGGGCAAAAAAATTTAGTTATATTATACCCATAGGGGTATAAGTATATAGAAAAATAAATGAATTACTGGAGGTCATGAACATGTCCACACCATCCGTCATTAAAGCGGATCTGACGCTCGACTGCAAAGGACTTGCTTGTCCGATGCCGATTGTAAAAACGAAAAAAACGATCGAACAGCTGAGTAGCGGCCAGGTTATGGAGGTGCAAGCTACCGATAAGGGGTCGCTGGCCGATATCCAAGGATGGGCCAAAAATACGGGCCATCACTATTTAGGCACGATTCACGAAGGGGATGTGCTGAAGCACTTTCTTCGGAAGGCCAGCCCTAGCGATGCCAAAGAAGAAATCAAATTCCCACATACACTCACGAATGCGGAATTACAGCAGAAGCTTGACGCCGGTGAACCAATCATCGTGCTGGATGTACGCGAACCAGCGGAATTTGCTTTTAACCATATTCCAGGAGCGTTATCGATTCCACTTGGAGATTTGGAAGAGCGGCTGGCAGAATTGCAGGCGGATCAAGCCATTCATGTCGTTTGCCGAACAGGGACGCGAAGCGATCTTGCCTGCCAGCTGCTGGCGGACAAGGGCTTTAAACAGGTGAAAAACGTGGTTCCTGGTATGTTCGGTTGGAACGGCGCTACGGAGCAAAGTATTTAAGGCGGATCTTGAACGAAGGTCCTTATTATGCAGTTACTCTAACTTATAAACCGAAGGGAATTTGATAAATGACGACGACAACGAATTTACGGGGAATGACGGCAGGGCAGGTCACACAGTTCATTTTGAATAAGGAACCGTTATTTATTCTCGATGTGCGTAATGAAGGTGATTTTAACGACTGGAAAATAGAAGGGGAGCGCATTACAGCGATCAATATCCCGTATTTTGAACTGCTCGAGGGTGTAGAGGACGTGCTTGACAAAATTCCGGCGAACGAAAAGGTGCTGGTTGTTTGCGCCAAAGAAGGGTCGTCGAAATTTGTGGCGGAGCAGCTGATTGAAGCCGGCAGAAGCGATGTATATTATCTCGAAGGCGGGATGAAGTCCTGGAGTGAGTACTTGGAACCCGTTAAGGTCGGTGACTTGAAAGATGGCGGAGCGCTTTATCAATTCGTACGTATCGGTAAGGGATGCCTATCCTATATGGCTGTTTCTAACGGTGAAGCAGCCATTGTGGATACGCTGAGAATGACCGATGTCTTCGAGAGCTTTGCTAAAGAAAAAGGGGCTCAAATCAAACACACTATCGATACGCATCTTCACGCCGACCATATTTCAGGAGGAAGAAAATTAGCCGAGCAGGTGGGAGCAACATACTGGCTGCCGCCGAAAGACGCCGAAGAAGTTGTGTTTGATTACGAAAAATTGATTGATGGCCAAGAAATTACGGTTGGCGACACCAAAATCAAGATTCAAGCGGTTTATTCGCCGGGGCACACGATTGGCAGTACCTCCTTTATTGTCGACGATCAATACCTGCTCACAGGGGATATCTTGTTCATCGAATCGATCGGCCGTCCCGACCTCGCCGGACAAGCGGAGGATTGGGTAGGAGATCTGCGGAACACACTATACAACCGCTACACAGAACTGTCGGAAGATTTAATTGTACTGCCGGCACATTTCGGTAAAATTACCGAACTCGGCGAAGGCGGGAAAGTATCCGCCCGTTTGGGTGACTTGTATGAAAAGAATCCGGGCCTTAATATTCCTGACGAAGCTGAATTCCGACGTGTTGTAACGGATAATCTCCCCCAGCACCCGAACTCATACCAGGAAATCCGTCAGACGAACATGGGAAAAATCGAGCCTGAGAACGAACAGCAGCGTGAAATGGAAATCGGTCCGAACCGCTGCGCGATTCACGATAAATAAGGGGGAAACGACAATGCAAGCAAATCTTATCGTTGATACAAAAGGAATGGCATGTCCGATGCCGATCGTCAAAGCAAAGAAAGCGCTGGACGGTCTGCAGTCCGGACAAATCATGGAGGTGCTCTCTACCGACAAAGGCTCGGTTAACGATTTCCAGGCGTGGGTAAAACAAACGAAGCATGAACTCATCAAGCATGAGGAAGAAAATGGCGTCTATAAATTTTATGTGAGAAAAGTTTAAAGGGAATACAAATAAACAGCGAACACATTCACATGTGTTCGCTTATTTAAAATGATCATACACGATTTTAACTTCCAGCGCGCAATAAGTCTCTTCTTTGTAATGGCCCTGTGGACACAGTTTCACATAACACATGGCACCATTCTCATACGCTAAAGCTCCGTTACATGATGGACATCTATTTATAAAAAGATTTTTTAATTTAGTCAGCATAGATACCTCCTATTTCCTATTGATTTACTCGGCTTTATTATATCGTGCAATTGAAACTCTGTAAAGCGGTATTCAAGGATATCTAAGGCCGAGTGAGACCGTTATATGGAAATTGCTAAAAAAACGATTGATCGTTAAATATAATACCTATATGGGTATTTATTAGCAGAACACTTTGTCATGCCGATGGATTGCAGAATGGAGGTCATACCATGGCGAAGTATGATGAAGCTGTGTTTCGAAGGCTGAGAAGAATGGAAGGTCAAGTTCGCGGAGTTTTGAAAATGATGGATGAGGGAAAAGGATGTAAGGATGTCGTGTCACAGCTTTCAGCTGTGCGGAGTGCAGCCGACAAAGCGTTGGCTTACATTGTAGCGGTCAATTTGGAGCAATGCATTTTGGAGGAACAGGACCAGGGAAAAAACACAGGAAATCTGGTTAAAGAAGCCATGCATTTGCTGGTCAAAAGCCGGTAAAACACTGACGGACAAGTTGGCAGTGAAACAGATTATAAAGGAGATCAGACATGCACGAACGGCGATTTAATCCGGAACATATGGCAAAACTCGATAACCCGCAGCGGCGTGAGCTTTTTCCGCCGGAGCGTCTATTGGCAGAACTCGATCTGGGGTCGGCAAGCTGTGTTCTTGATATCGGAGCAGGCAGTGGGTACTTTACCATCCCAGCTGCAAAAATGACAGAAGGTACGGTTTATGCCCTTGATGTCGAGCCCAAAATGCTGGAGGTGATCCGAGAAAAAGCCGCAGAAGAGAAGGTTGAAAACATTAGTTACATGCAGGGCGTCATGGAAAAAATTCCGTTAGCGGATGGTGCCGCGGATCGAGTGATTGCCTCACTAGTGCTTCATGAGGCAGAAACACTGGACCAAGGATTGGCTGAAATGAAACGGGTTATGGCTGAAGGCGGTATCGCCTTCATATTGGAATGGGAAAAAAGACAATCCGAGCAAGGTCCGCCTCTGCATCACCGTATTTCTTCCGAGGATATGAAACAAAATATGGAGAAGCATGGACTTCGAATTCGCCGGATCTCTTTTCCCACGGAATCGCACTATGTCATCGTGTGTGAGAGATAAACGATAAGCTAAGGGAGGATGAACGTAATGTTTCATTATACGGTTGAAACCGCTCAATCACCAGAGCAGGCGATGAAAGCTTTGGAGGAAAATCTCAAAGCGGAGAAGTTCGGAGTTTTGTGGCAGCTGGACATGAGGGAAAAGCTGAAAGAAAAGGGCGTCGATTTCGAACAGGCGTATCATATTCTTGAAGTCTGCAATCCCGTTGAAGCCAAGCGAGTATTGACCGAGAACTTGCTTGTGGGGTACTTTTTGCCTTGTAAAATCGCTGTGTATACGGACGGTGGCACGACTAAAATCGGGCTCCCTAAGCCAAGTGCATTAATTGGTCTGGTGGAGAACGACGCGTTGATGGGCATTGCCAAGGATATCGAAGAGCGCCTGATCGCAGTTATTGATAAAAGTCGATAACCTGTACATTCCATCGGTTCGCATCGAAGAGGGCCGCGTTTCAGTCCTCTTTTATGTGAGTTGACAAATGCTTAAGTCTCGCCTATCATTATACCTATAGGGGTATTAGTATAGAGAATCTAGTACGTGTTATCCTGTTATTCGATAAAGTGGTAAATCACTGGACAGAATAAACAAATCGTTTAGGCATGCAGCCATCATATGGTGCTCCTACTGAGAAGCCAAAAGGAGGGATTTACAAATGACTGCACCATCAGGCATCCAGGTGGACCAATCACTGGATTGTAAAGGCCTTGCATGTCCGATGCCAATTGTGAAAACAAAAAAAGCCATCGACGCCATGCAAGCCGGTCAGGTGATTGAAGTCGAAGCCACAGACAAAGGCTCTTTAGCCGATATTCAGGGCTGGGCCAAAAATACCGGACATCAGTATCTGGGCACGATTGAAGAAGGCGACGTCTTGAAACATTACCTTCGCAAGTCAAGTCCGGATGAAGTGAAAGAAGAAACGAAATATACAGTTACAACAACCACTCAGGAGCTGCAGAAGAAGCTCACAGCAAACGAAAGGGTTACGGTTTTGGATGTTCGTGAGCCGGCGGAGTACGCGTTTAATCGAATCCCTGGATCAAAATCCATTCCACTCGGAGAGTTGGAGAATCGTGTGAAGGAACTGAATCCAGACGAGGACATCCATGTCATATGCAGGACCGGTACCCGAAGCGACATGGCTTGCCAACTGCTCGCGGAAAAAGGGTTTAAGCGGGTAACAAACGTGGTTCCCGGCATGTCCGGCTGGACAGGTCCTACCGAACAAAACAATTAAGATAAAAACCCACATATAATGGAGGTCAACTACCATGAGTACAAAAGTAGCAATTATCGCAAGCAACGGCGGTTTATTTGATGCCTACAAGGTGTTTAACATCGCAACGGCTTCGGCCGCGACGGATGCGGAAGTCGCCATCTTCTTCACCTTCGAAGGATTGAACTTGATTCACAAACAGGCGCACCACCAGCTGCCGCTGCCAACCGGTAAAGAACATTTTGCCGAAGGATTTAAAAATGCCAATATTCCGTCTATCCCGGAGCTGGTTTCCATGGCGCAGGAGATGGGTGTGAAGATTATCGCCTGCCAGATGACAATGGATGTTCTAAACCTGAAAAAAGAGGACTTTATCGAAGGGATCGAGGTTGGCGGTGCCGTCACATTTCTCGATTTCGCAAAGGATGCCAACGTTTCGCTGACGTTCTAAAACAAGGGGGACAGCAGGAATGACTACCGCTACCGGAATGAACCCAATGACTGCCAAGGAGCTTACGCAGGTCGTTTTAAACAAACAAGAGCTATTCATACTGGATGTGCGCAACGAAAGCGACTTTAATGAGTGGAAAATCGAAGGGGAACGGATTGACGTCATCAACATCCCTTATTTTGAACTGCTCGACGGTGTCGATGCAGTGCTTGATCAAATTCCAAACGATAAAAACCTGTTGGTTGTTTGCGCAAAAGAAGGCTCTTCGAAATTTGTGGCGGAGCAGATTGTCGAAGCCGGACGAGGCCATGTTTTTTATCTGGAAGGCGGCATGAAATCCTGGAGCGAGCATTTGGAGCCGGTCAAAATCGGTGATTTGAAAGACGGCGGCGCCGTTTATCAGTTTATCCGAATAGGCAAAGGCTGCCTGTCATACATGGTGTTATCATCCGGCGAGGCAGCGGTGGTCGATGCAATGCGAATGACCGATGTCTTCGAGAGCTTCGCCAACGAACACGGCGTCCAAATAAAGCATACGATTGATACGCACCTGCATGCCGATCATATTTCAGGAGGCAGGAAGCTGGCTGAACAAACGGGAGCCACCTATTGGCTGCCCCCGAAAGATGCCGTCGAAGTCACGTTCGATTACCGGAAGCTTGAAGAGGGGCATACCATCAATGTAGGACAAGCGACAATCGTGATTGAACCGGTATACTCACCGGGTCATACCATTGGAAGTACGTCTTTGATTTTGGACGGCCAATATTTGCTCACCGGGGATATCTTGTTTATTGAATCCATTGGCCGTCCGGACTTAGCGGGTCAGGCAGAAGACTGGGTTGGTGATCTCCGTCAGACGTTATACAGCCGATATCAGGCGCTACCGGAGGAACTGATTGTACTTCCGGCTCATTTCGGTAAAATTTCTGAGCTCAGAAAGGGCAAAGTCTCCGCAGAACTTGCGGATTTGTATCGCAATAACCCGGGCTTAAACATCCCGGATGAATCGGAATTTAGACGCACTGTCACGGAAAATCTGCCGCGGCATCCGAATAGCTACCAAGATATCCGTCAGATGAACATGGGCAAAATCAATCCGGACATTGAAGCGCAGCGCGAGATGGAGATTGGCCCGAACCGATGTGCCGTGCACGATAATTAAAGGAGGATGTTTCAACATGCAAGCAGATCTTACTGTAGATACGAAGGGAATGGCATGCCCAATGCCGATCGTCAAAGCAAAGAAAGCGCTGGATGGGCTGCAGCCTGGACAAATCATGGAAGTGCTCTCCACCGACAAAGGCTCAGTCAACGATTTTCAGGCGTGGGTGAAGCAGACGAAGCATGAACTCATCAAGCATGAAGAAGATAATGGCGTTTATAAATTTCTTGTGAAAAAAGTGTAAACCTCACCCTGAGAGAAGCGAGCGCGTTTTAGGACGCGCTCGCTTTTTTTTTTGCATGTGCCACTTTGTGGGGGTTGCAATTCATCAATGACTGTTGTATTATACCTATAGGGGTATAAGTATAATAAAAAAAGGGGAAATCAAAGATGGAAACGACCAAAGAAAAAACAACAATCGTATTATTCAGCGGTGATATGGATAAAGCGATCGCGGCGTTTATTATAGCGAACGGTGCCGCGGCTTATGATCACGATGTCACGATTTTCTTTACGTTTTGGGGTCTCAATACGCTTCGCAAAGACGAGGTTGTAAAAACGGACAAGGGACTGCTCGAGAAGGCGTTTGGATGGATGATGCCGCGCGGCGCGAAGAAGCTCGGATTGTCCAAAATGAATATGGCCGGCATGGGTCCACAAATGATCAAGCATGTCATGAAGAAGCATAATGCACTAAGTTTGCCTCAGCTGATTGAACTTGCTCAGGAACAAGGCGTGAAGCTGGTGGCGTGCACGATGACGATGGACCTTCTTGGATTGAAACAGGAAGAATTGATTGATGGGTTGGAGCTTGCGGGCGTAGCCGGTTATTTGGGCGATGCGACAAACGCGAAGGTGAACTTGTTTATCTAAGGGTATGACGAATTATTTTTTTGACTTATAATATACCCATACACGTATATCATAGGAGGGTATAACCATGGATTACAATTATACAGAGCAAATGAAAACGCGTTTGAGAAGAATTGAAGGACAAGTGCGGGGGGTTCTTCGCTTAATGGAGGAAGGCCAGTCCTGTAAGGATGTCGTGAGCCAACTGTCCGCGGTTCGGAATGCCGCGGATAAAGCAATGGCACAAATTGTCGCCGAGAACTTGCAGCAATGCCTGCTTGAGGAACAATCGGCGGGCAGAGATACGAACAAATTGGTCCAAGAAGCTGTAGCCCTGCTGGTAAAGAGTCGATAATCCGGCCAAATGCCGGCATTACAGGTATCGAGGATGCGAGACGCTGCCGGATTTTGCGTAAGCGGAAGCACCGTTTGACTGCAATAACAACAGAAAAGAGGAGGACAGATGAATCTTATTCTTGTGCTGGTCACTGGATTTAGTTTCCTTTGGATCGTGCGGATCATCTGGCCTGTGGGCGGTTTGGTCTTTGTCGACTCAAAGGTCCTTAAGGAAACTTCAGAAATATCTCAAACCACGAAACTACTTGATGTCAGAGACGCGACGCACTTTCAAGAATGCCACGTCAATGGATCGATTAACATATCGATCGGCCGCCTGCCTTTTGTGTGGGGCAAAGAGCTCTCACCAAACGATTCGGTTCTCATCCTTGCAGACAGCCGCTATAAAAGCAAGAAAGCTGCACGAATCCTCAAAAGGCGGGGCTTCCACCAGTTATATGCGGTGCGCGATGCGTTTTGCGCATAACCGCTTTTCTGATTTGAGCGACAACCATCTAAGAAAGTGGGGGATCGATTATGGACAGCAGTACACTCATCAATATTGCGATTGGCATTTTAGTTATCTGGTTTGCTTATACTCGTTTTCGTCCGACCAAAGGTTTGAGGACGCTGAGGGACGCCGACTTTCAGAGCGAAATGAAAAATTCGCCTGACCGGCTGCTGATCGACGTGCGTGAACCATTTGAGTTTAAAAGCGGCAGCATTCCAGGTGCCAAGAACATTCCGTTGTCCCAGCTTAACGGGAGGCTCGGGGAGATTCCGAAGGAGAGCCATGTACTGCTCTACTGCAGAAGCGGCATGAGAAGCAAGAACGCCGCACGGATCCTCAGCAAGAACGGCTATACGAGGCTTGCTCATCTGCAAGGTGGCATTGGCGCTTGGAGTGGAAAAGTCACGAAATAAATGTGCTTTATTTGGAATCCTGAGTGATTTCTTAGGGTTCTTTTTATAAAAGTAGCAAGCCATCCGTAACGCCCGTATTGTGGTGGAGGGAAAGGTTAAGGACCAGTACGGTTTCGGCGGGGATCTTACTTGCCTTGGGATTAAGTGATACCGATGATAAAGCGAATTACAAGCCAAAAGTCTGTCAAAGATATCAAGCCTTCCCAGAAGGCATCCCTGATCAAACTATATCCCACGAAATAAATGCTGCAGAAAACCACATTAAGATTAAACAAAAAGACTGATCACCAAGAGGTGATTCAGTCTTTTTTGTGTTATTTCACAATCATAACAGGGCAATGTGCTCTCTTGGCCACTTTATGACTAACGCTTCCAAGAACCAGTTCCTGAAGGGCATTCAGACCTCTACTTCCAAGTACGATTAAATCAACCTTATTTTCATTCGCATATTTGACGATTTCAGGCCCAGGTTCCCCATGCAAAATTTTCGTTTCATACTTCACACCGGCCTTCACAGCTTTCTCTTCCACAGCGATGACCCGTTGTTTACGCACATCGGATCGATCCAGGTCATTCCAATGATGCAGCACGTCAGCTTTTACATGTTCTGCATCCAGTGCATAAATAATTTCGACAATGCTTTCTGGATCACAAGCGGCAATTTTGAACGCATGATCCGCAGCGCGCAGGGAATGTGCTGACCCGTCTGCAGCGATTAAGATTCTTTTATACATGATTTAAACCTCCTTAGGAGATATAACTGCCAATTTCTTTCTCCATGCTGATCACCGGAAGAATGATTGGATTTCTGCTTATTTTATTCACGAAATAGGAAGATAGGGCCTGTTTCAAATCATGTTCCAATCTATTCAAAGGAGGTTGTGGTTGCCGAGAAAGAATTTTCTCAAGAATCTTTTTCGTCTTGGAAGTGGCTTCACGAATCAGAGCAGTTGATTCTCTGACATAAATAAAGCCTCTGCTGATGAGTTCGGGTCCAGCAACGATAGTTGAGGCCGTATTCAAAACAACAACAACCATAATGATACCTTGGCTCGACATTTGATTGCGCTCATCAAGAAGGTCCTGATGAATATAGCCAGTATGTGAACCGCGTACGAGCCATTGGCCGCTTGGTACCTTTGGTCCGATTGCTGCCCTGTCTGATGAGATCTTTACGGTTTGTCCCAAATCCAATATAAAAATACGATCACGTGAAATACCGATTCGTTCAGCCAAATCCGCATGCTGCACAAGCATTCGATATTCACCGTGAATCGGAATGAAATACCTTGGTTTGACCATATTCAGCATCAATTTCAAGTCCTCTTGACAGCCATGACCGGATGTATGTATATCGATCAATGAACCATAGATCACATGCGCACCACTGCGAAATAACAAGTCAATCGTACGATTTATATTTTGTGTGTTGCCGGGTATAGGGGAGGAAGAAAACACAACCGTATCCCCATCATGAATGTGCACATGAGCGTGGCGACCTGAAGCTATTCGGGACAAAGCAGCATTGATCTCGCCCTGACTCCCTGTACAGAGGATAACAAGTTGGTTATCTGTATACTTGTGAATCTCTTTGACATCGATCAGCAGTCCTTTTGGGATGCGGATAATTCCGAGTTCCTGTCCAATTCGGAAGACGCGTTCCATGCTTCTGCCCAAAACGACAAGATGTCGGTTTAGTAAATCCGCTGCCTCCACAACTTGCTGAAGGCGATGCACATTGGAAGCAAAGGTAGCAAACAGAATACGTCCTTTGCAGGACAAGAAGGTATCTAAAATGGCCTTACCTACCGTTTTTTCCGATGGCGAAAACCCTGGTTTTTCACTGTTTGTACTGTCTGACAATAGAGCAAGCACACCATTACGGCCTAACTCAGCCATCTTGTGAAGATCCGCAGGATGATCTACGGGGGACATATCAAACTTAAAATCACCGGTATGCACAATGGTTCCTTGCGGTGTTTCGACTACGACCCCTAAGGAGTCTGGAATGCTGTGGGTAGTACGAAAAAAATGAACGCGAAGCGGTTCAAGATCGATAACCGAATCTTCATTTATTACATGCAGCATAGCCTGCTTATCAAGCTTATGCTCTTCTAGTTTGGCACGAACCAAGCCAATGGTCAAAGGAGCACCATAAACGGGTACATTCAGTTCCTTTAACACATAGGGCAGTCCGCCGATGTGATCTTCGTGACCATGGGTGAGAAAGATACCCTTTACTTTATCCCTGTTTTGGACCAAATACTCGAAGTTTGGAATGATGTAGTCGATGCCCGGCATATCGCTCCTGGGGAACATAACGCCGGCATCAATAACGACAATCTGATGGGCATATTCAACGACATACATATTTTTTCCGATTTCACTAAGACCGCCCAATGAAAAGATCTTTACGTCCTGTTTAGCGGCAATAGATTTTCTGCGTTTGGAGCGGACTATTGGGGATTGATTCTCTACTTCGGTGATCATCGGTTTACACATAGAGACATCCTTTCTGACTGACTTATAGACGCTCGCCGCGTTTTACCTTTTCGAGCGCTTCCTCAAGATCGATTTTACGAATACGCCAATGACGGCCAATTTTGAATGCTGGAATCCGTCCTGCATTGACTAATTTGTATGTGGACACTTCACTGATCTGCAGGTATTTCGCTACTTGTTCAATGGTCATAATCTCATGTTCCAAAATGAAAACTCCCTCTCACATCAAATTATTCATTTATTCATTATAGAGGGTTTAAAAACCGAGCGTCAAAGAAAAGTCTGACTTTTGGTAAACGAAAAGGGTAAAATGGTTATAGTCAATATAACTCAATTATACATGGTTTATATATAAATGCAATAAACGGAGATTTAACGAGAAAACACAAGAAAATCGACGAAAAATTAATTTGTTTGCGCTTTCATGGCTTTAAAGGTACCTTTTCATAAAAATATGCGCTTTGTATAATCCTTAAGGGAGAGCCATCGGACACCGACTTTTCTGAGAGTGGAAAGTCATAAAAATATTGCTACAGGAGGCATACGAATTGGCAACTAATGTAAGCAGCTTGAGAAAAACTTGGTTTTCAAATCCCAAAGCGAACATCTTAGCCGGAATGACCGTCGCACTTGCACTCATTCCTGAAGCGATTGCTTTTTCAATCGTAGCTGGGGTCGATCCCATGGTTGGTTTGTACGCATCGTTTTCGATTGCAGTCATCATTTCATTTTTTGGTGGACGGCCTGGGATGATTTCCGCCGCGACGGGAGCCATGGCCCTACTCATAGTTGGGCTCGTTCGAGACCACGGGGTGGAATTCTTATTTGCTGCCACAATATTGACGGGGATCATTCAGGTTATTGTCGGCTTTTTAAAACTGGGTAGGTTTATCAGCTTTGTGCCTCATTCCGTTATGACTGGTTTCGTGAACGCTTTGGCTATCCTTATTTTCATGTCTCAATTGACGCATTTTGTTGGCCAAGGTTGGGTTATGTACGGTTTGGTTGCGCTAACGCTTTTGATTATTTATGTACTCCCACGATTCAGCAAAGCGGTACCGTCTGCTTTGGTAGCCATCATTATCGTATCGGTCATCACGATCAGTCTAAAGATTGACGTGTTCACAGTAGGGGATATGGGAACCATTACGAGCTCCTTTCCGGTTTTCCACTTACCTAATTTTGTTCCATCCCTGGACAATTTATTGATCATTCTGCCATATTCCATCTCGCTGGCTTTAGTCGGTCTTCTGGAATCCTTATTAACCGCAACCATTGTTGACGATATGACAGATACAAGCAGCAATAAGGACAAGGAAGTGAAGGGACAAGGTATCGCTAACGTCGTAACGGGGTTTTTCGGAGGCATGGCCGGTTGCGCCATGATTGGCCAATCGGTCATAAACGTAAAATCCGGAGGCCGTACACGACTTTCCACCTTTGTCTCAGGTGTTTTTCTGATCTTCCTGATTATTGTTCTCGGCGATGTCGTTAAAGAAATCCCAATGGCCGCGCTTGTCGGTGTCATGATTATGGTCTCGATTGGAACATTTGACTGGCAATCGCTTATTCAGTTAAAAAAGATCCCATTTGGCGATTCACTTGTGATGATCGTCACGGTCAGTATCGTAGTTCTTACCCACGATCTATCTTACGGGGTTATGGCAGGCGTGCTGCTGAGTGCACTTATTTTTGCCTGGAGAATATCTAACCTGCGTATCACAAGCCGAATGCAATCGGACGGTCATAAGATATATTCGGTATCAGGGCAGCTGTTCTTTGCCACCACATCACATTTCGTTGATAAGTTTGACTACATGCACGACCCGGATAAAATCATCATTGATTTTTCGCATTCGCATGTATGGGACCACTCTGCGGTTAATGCTATCGCGAAAACAATTGCGAAATATCGTCAATTAGATAAGGATGTTACAATTTTAGGGCTAAATGAAGAAAGCAAACGGCTTATAGATAGAATTGGTATCGAATCGCCTAGCGGTCATTAAGGACAGTTCGGCGCAAATCTTGGTCTTGGCTGCGGCCATCCACCAACGATTGCCGAGCTACAGCTGGGGGAAGTCGTGCTAGAACCTCGGCTGCGGCGGTTTCGATTGTTTCCTGGCCTCGCGCCAAGTCGGAGAGGCCGGTCGCGTGAAACCGCAAACTAAATTCAATGTGAATTGCGACCCCTTATTTAGAAGGGGTCTTTTCTTTGTTCAGATCCAACACTGTTTCAGTGAATGAGCATTTTGCGATCGTTCCATTAGATCCGGGGGCAGTAGAAACTTGTTTTTCAAAGAAACAAATTGCCCATAATAAAATGCTCATGTTGTTCAACTCACGATTAACTTAGACCGAGAAAATTGCACGCACCGTATACCTTTATATTTTACGTTTTAAGAAGTCGGCATACTAATCATGTGGCTAGGGATATACTTAGGTGTTTATCTGTCTTAAAACGCATAATAAAGCCTTTAAAAACGATATTTTTTATTGACCTAAAAACATTTTTAAATAAATAAATTATGTGTTATCATGGCTTCAGTTTAAGCCCATACGAACCATTAGACGTAATCATGAAGGAGAGACTCAACGAATGGAGTTTGTTTTGTACCTTGTATTAATCTTACTTTTTACCAAAATTTCTGGACACGTATCCGTCCGTTTAGGACAACCTGCGGTACTAGGCAAATTACTCGTCGGCATTATTTTAGGTCCTGCGGTACTTGGCTGGATACAAGACGGGAGTTTCATTCATCAGTTTGCTGAAATCGGTGTTTTATTGCTGATGTTTATTGCCGGACTGGAAACCGATATGGACCAGCTGCGAAAAAACTGGAAGCCTGCTTTCGCTGTAGCGGTTGGCGGCATCATTCTCCCTTTTGTTGGCGGCTATGGGGTAGGGGAATTGTTTGGTATGTCTCAAGGACATGCGTTATTCCTTGGTGTGCTATTCAGCGCCACCTCCGTCAGTATTTCTGTTCAAGTGTTAAAAGAAATGAATCAGTTGAATTCGCGAGAAGCGACTACGATCCTGGGCGCGGCAGTTGTGGATGATGTATTGGTTGTGATTTTGCTGGCCGTCTTGACTAGCTTCCTTGGAACAGGGGCCGATGTTTCTTTGGGACTTGTGATTGGTAAAAAACTCTTGTTCTTTATCGGAGTTTTTGTAGCCGGGTGGTTAATTGTCCCAAGAGTTTTAAAATGGCTTTCGAATATCCGAGTGACCGAGCCCGTTATTGCCACAGCCTTAGTGGTCTGCTTCGCATTTGCCTATTTCGGGGAACTCATGGGGATGGCCGGAATTATTGGGGCTTTTGCTGCTGGACTAGCGATCTCACAAACGCCCTTTAAACACCATGTGGAACAAAAAATTGAGCCGATCGCGTATTCCATTTTTGTTCCTGTCTTTTTTGTAAGCATCGGCCTTAACGTTTCCTTTGAGGGTGTGGGAAGTCAGATTGGGTTTTTGGTGGTGCTGACCGTATGTGCCGTCATCACAAAATTAGTTGGCGGTGCATTTGGGGCAAGACTGACCGGGTTTAATATGCGTTCTTCATTAGCCATTGGATCAGGTATGGTCTCCAGGGGAGAAGTGGCTTTGATTATTGCAGCTACCGGCTTACAAGCTGGATTACTTCTGCCGCAATACTTCACGTCAATTATCATTACGATCATCTTGACCACGTTGATTGCCCCTCCAATGTTGAAGGTCATGTTTATGGGGTCTAAACCATTAAAAGAAAATGAGGGAACGTTGTAGACGTTTCATTCGTTGACGCGCATTTATTTGTAGCATAAAATGAATCTGATCTTCAAACGGCGATGGAGTTCGCCATAACCGCCTTGTGCTAATGACTCCTACCAGTGTTTTTGTGCTGGTAGGAGTTTATTTTTTGATGAAAGGAAGTTGTGCATGAATGTTGTTGCGCTTGTCATTGGCGGGTTCATTGGGACGATCCTGCGATATGCGACTGGGGATTTCATTCCTCCATTATCAAACGGGTTCCCACTTGGCATTTTAATAGTTAACTTCTTGGGCTGCTTCTTATTAGGATGGTTTTTTACGGTTACGTTGGAGCGCTGGAACATTCGTCCTGAAATACGACTTGGTTTAGGTACTGGCGTGATCGGGGCTTTTACCACGTTCTCAACGTTTTCGGTCCAAACGGTTGATCTTATGCAACATGGGCACTTCTTTGTCGCCGCTTTGTATGTTCTCTTAAGCATCATTGGCGGGTTACTGCTGACTTTTGCCGGAGTCCATTTGGCCAAAGTGCAAAAGAGAGAGGGAACGGCATGATTTGGCTTATTGGTCTTGGCGGCGTTCTAGGAACGCTCTCTCGTTTTTACCTGGGGAAATGGATAAGCGCCAAGGGAAAATCAACGTTTCCTTGGGGAACATGGGTGATTAATTTAACCGGCTCATTTACACTAGGGATATTCTTTTCCCTACACACGAACCATGCGATTTCGGACTTGGTTTGGCTGATAGTCGGCACAGGGTTTTGTGGTGCATACACGACGTTTTCGACATTTGGCTACGAGACAAGCCAACTTGTACAAAAAGGGGAAGTCGTAAAAGCTGGGGTTTATGTGGTGACTTCCGTGCTGCTGGGGTTATTAAGTGCTTTTTTAGGTATTACTTTACTAAGATGATCTGGTATTAATCGCAATTGTTTACAAACCTTTCACAATATAATTCGTTGATTATATAAGTACATTAATATATATTTATTACATAATTCCTTTGATGTGAGGTGAATATATGGATAAGCCGCTGCGCATGTATTTCTTGTGTGTTCATAATCGGTGTAGAAGCCAAATGGCCGAAGCATTCGCCAAACATTACGCTGGAGAAAAAGTGATCGCTGGCAGCGCGGGCGTGGAAGAAAGTACAATTCACCCGTTAACGGTTCAGGTCATGAAAGAAGTAGGCATCGATATATCGGATCAACAATCGAAACGAATTGATATGAAAGCTTTCATCAGTTCCCAAATCGTCATTAAGCTTTGCGAACAAGTGAATGAAAAATGCCCCATTGTGCCTTTTGGCATCATGAATGTGCAGTGGGATATCCCTGATCCAACTCCAAACCAGGGCGAGGGGAGCATTGAAGAATTTCGGGCCGTTCGCGATTTGATTCAAGAAAAAGTACTGCAGCTGTTAAAAGAGCAAAAGATCGTATAGCGAGTGAAGGGAGGTATTACATGGAACAAATCAATGAAATGGCAGAGAATTTTAAACTGCTCGGTGACAAAACCCGGCTCACGATGATGGCTTTATTGAAGGAACAACCCCTTTGTGTTTGTGACATCGTGGACTTGCTCGAAACGTCACAGCCCAACGCCAGCCAGCATCTGCGTAAATTAAAATCAGCGGGTCTTGTGAACGAAACGCGTAAAGGACAATGGATTTATTATTCCTTGAATATAGAAGACAAACCCTACATCCAGGCGGTTTTGGGCTATATTCCATCGTTAAAAGAAAAAATTGATCAATTAAAAAATGATTGCAACTAGTGCAGGAGGATTACATGGCTATCACGGCGTTTCTTATATTTTTAGTAACCCTAACTTTTGTAATATGGCAACCCAAAGGATTAAATATCGGCTGGTCGGCAAGTGCTGGAGCGATTCTTGCTTTAATTTTCGGCGTGGTCAGCTTCGCTGATGTGGGTACGGTAACCGGCATTGTGTGGAATGCGACATTGGCGTTTGTAGCCATTATTTTAATCTCATTGGTGCTGGATGAAATTGGATTTTTTGAGTGGGCAGCGTTACATATGGCGCGGCTGGCACGCGGAAACGGTATTCTTATGTTTGTGTTTATCATCCTGCTTGGATCGGCGGTCGCAGCGCTATTTGCCAACGATGGCGCGGCTTTGATCATCACGCCGATTGTACTGGCTATGGTTCGGGCGCTTAAGTTTGATGAAAAGATGATTCTGCCGTTTATTATGGCGAGTGGATTCATTGCCGATACGGCATCCTTGCCGCTTGTCGTCAGTAACTTGGTGAACATTGTGTCTGCCGATTATTTCAACATCGGTTTTGCGGAATACGCGAGCCGTATGATTGTTCCGAATTTCTTTTCCATCATCGCGAGTCTGCTGGTGTTGTATCTGTATTTCCGCAAAAGCCTCCCGAAAAGCTACAATCTTACCCAGCTTAAAAAGCCAAGTGAAGCCATTAAGGATATGAGGCTGTTTAAATTATCTTGGGTCATTTTAGCTGCGCTGCTTGTTGCGTATTTCGTCAGTGAATTTTTCTCGATTCCTGTATCCATTGTAGCCGGGATCGCCGCGATTGCCTTTTTGATCGCTGCGAGAAAAAGCCCAGCGATTCATACCTGGAAGCTTGTGAAAGGTGCGCCATGGGCCGTTGTCATTTTCTCCATTGGTATGTATGTGGTCGTTTATGGCTTGCGAAACGCCGGTCTTACCGACGCGTTAGGCAGCGTCATTCAAGCGGTCGCAGACAATGGGCTGTTCGCGGCGTCGATAGGTATGGGCTTTATTGCAGCAATCCTGTCGTCCATTATGAACAACATGCCAACGGTCATGATCGATGCACTGGCGATCCAAGGCACTCAAACCGATGGGTTCATTCGTGAAGCGCTGATCTATGCCAATGTGATCGGTTCGGATTTAGGGCCGAAAATTACTCCGATCGGCTCACTGGCAACTCTGCTTTGGCTGCATGTGCTGTCCACGAAAAATGTGAAAATCAGCTGGGGGTATTACTTTAAAATCGGGATTATTTTAACCGTTCCAACGTTGTTGTTTACCCTCATAGGTCTTTACTTATGGCTCTATGTCATCCAAACATGGAACGTGAATGTATGGGTATGTATTGTGGCGATTGTCGTTGTACTCGTTGTTGTTGCGATGATCATTAAAAGCATATTGGCAAGCAAACAAACCAAAAGAGGGCATCAAGGCGCTTAACGAATTCATATAAAAAAAGGAGATTTATTACCATGGAGAAAAAACCCCTGATTTACTTTTTGTGCACCGGTAATTCTTGCAGAAGCCAAATCGCGGATGGATTTTTGAACGTACTGGGCAGCGACAAATACGAAGTGAAAAGCGCTGGTCTTGAAGCACATGGACTGAATCCGCGTGCGGTTCAAGTCATGAACGAAGCTGGTGTAGACATTAGCAAAAATACGTCGAATGTCATTGATCCTGAAATTTTAAATCGTGCCGATTATGTGATTACGCTGTGTGGTCACGCCGACGAGCATTGCCCGGTGATCTCCAACAAAAACGTAACGAAATGGCATTGGGGCTTTGATGACCCGGCAAAAGCAACCGGAACGGAAGAAGAAATCATGAATCAGTTCCGCAGTGTTCGCGATTCGATTAAGAGCCGGATTGAGCAATTCGTCAAAGAAGGGAAATGAGGTGGCTGCTATGATCAAAAGAATGCACGTCGCTTTAAACTGTACGGATCTTAATAAGTCCCTTGATTTTTATCGTGCTTTTTTTGGGGCAGAACCAAGCAAAATCAAAGATAATTATGCAAAATTTGAACTAGAAGAACCGGCCCTTCACTTTTCATTAAATGTCCGTCCCTTTGAACAAAAGGGTGTACTGAATCACTTGGGTTTCCAAGTGAATAACACCGAAGAAGTACTGGCCATGGGGGAGCGGCTGCGTCAAAGCGGGCTGCTGCTCATTGACGAGATGAATACGACTTGCTGCTATGCGGTACAGGATAAAGTTTGGGTGTATGATCCAGACGGCAACGCTTGGGAGATTTTCTACACAAAAGAAGATTCGGAATTTGAATCGGCCGGAGAAACCAAGGATTTATCCTTATGCTGCGCGCCACCATCGGCTCCGGTTGCAATTGAATTTGGATCATTTAAAAAAGGAGTTTAGTCCATGTCGTCTGAAAAAAAATATCATGCTTTGATCCCGGATAAAATTTTCATGGGCGCGGCTGCTGACGTTGAATCGATGGTCAAAAACGAAGGCATTGAAGTGGTCGTGGATCTTCGCGGGGAAGCGACGGAATGTGCCTACCCAGCGGCGAATGCGAAATGGATTCAAATTCCGTTAGCGGACAACTCTGCTGTGCCGCAAGAAAAAGCTTTTGAACAAGCGATCCAGGCCGTCACCGAAGCTTACCAGCAAAACAAGAAAGTTGCCTTTCATTGTGGCGGAGGAAAAGGACGGACCGGTACGGTAGCCGCTGGCACCTTACTTGCTTTGGGCTTAAGTGTTACGCTCGACGAAGCCGAGGCGAAGGCAAAGAGCATTCGCAGCATCATTGATATTAAGCCATCACAGAGAGAATCCCTGAACAAATTATATCCCGGTAAATAAGTACGCAAGAAACCACTCAGGCCGAGTGGTTTTCTTTTTGCGATTAAAATATTTGCATAATGCAAATTATTCGTGTATAACTAAGACATGAGGTGAAACCACAGTGGAAAATGCTCGCGAACTATTTCAAATCATGACACGCCGTTTTGGGTTTCTCAATAAAAGTTGCTGTTCGGCCGGTGGATGCGATATTTCCTTGGTCCAAAGCCATATTCTTTACGAAATTGACCGTCAGCATAAACCGTCCATTCAGCAGATAGCAGAGGCGTTAGGTACTGATATTACGACCTTTAGCCGACAAATCCAATCGTTAATCAAAATGAATTTAGTGAAAAAATCGCCTGATCCGGACGACCGCAGGGTATATGTGCTTTCGCTCACGACAGAAGGTAAATACGTGGCCACGACGATTGACCAGCAAATGAACGCTTACTTAGGTGAAGTGTTCTCTCATATGAACGATTTTGAAAAAGAAACGGTCATACGCTCCATTAAACTTTTGAATGAGGCCATGGCGAAATCCAGCCAATGCTGCACGACCCCTTTGGGGTGATTTCTTTTCTCTAAAACTTGTAAATTGCAAATAAATCGGAGGGCATTGGTATGAATAAGGTATTAGATACGATTGTTATCGGAGGGGGGCAGGCGGGTCTTGCTTCCGGATATCATCTACAGAAGCAGGGACTTCAATTTTTGATTTTAGAAGCAAGCGACCAAGTAGGCGGTTCCTGGCCGCGCTATTACGACAGTCTAAAATTATTTTCTCCAGCACGCTTCGCGTCGCTACCGGGCATGAAGTTCCCAAGCGAGCCGAACCGGTATCCACATAAAGATGAAGTCACTCTCTATTTGCAAGATTACAGCAGAACGTTTCAGCTGCCGGTCATGACCAATCAGCGTGTGGACTCCATAACAAGGGACGGGGAGGGGTTCACGATTATCACGATGGCAGGGGATACGTTTTGGTCCCGAACGATCATTAATGCCACCGGATCATTTCACAATCCATTTACGCCAGCTATAACGGGACAGGGGGCTTACCAAGGCCATATCCTTCATTCCTCCGCATACCGGACTCCGGAGCCTTTTATCAATCAAAGAGTGGTGGTGGTCGGGCGTGGCAATTCGGCCGTTCAGATCGCCGTCGAGCTGGCCGAGGTAAGCAAGACGTCGTTAGCTGTACTACGGCCCGTTCAGCTCATGAAGCAAAAAGTGTGGGGGCAGGATCTTCATTTTTGGATCAAAGTGACGGGTATAGACACCTTTCCCTTTTGGCGATTGGGCAAAACTGCACCGAGTTCACCTTCGGTCATTGATTTGGGCCAATACAAGGAGCGACTGGCCGCAGGAAAGCCGGATCAACAACCGATGTTTACGTCCTTTTATGAGGGTGGCATCATTTGGCCAAACGGGATAAAGGAACCGGTGGATACGGTGATCTTTGCGACCGGATACCGACCGCATATTCCCTACCTTCAAGCGATTGGCGCGCTGCATGCAGAAGGAAGGCCATTACATAAAGCGGGCGTAAGCACCGTCCCTGGGCTTTATTATGTGGGACTCGAAGGGCAGCGTTCCTTTGCTTCTGCGACTTTAAGGGGGGTGGGGCCGGACGCAGCATTTGTTATCGGAAAGCTGTTACGTCATCTGAAAAGCTGAAATAGCCTATCTTTACATAAGGGAGTGTGGCCCCTATGAATCTCAATCGGTACGTTGCGGAAACGCTCATGAGACAGAAGCAAGACGATATTGAACGATCCGCTAGGGAAGCTTGGAAATGGTCCGAAGCCACGCAAAAGCAATCGGGAAGATTCTTTCGGCGGCGGCAAATCGCGACGGCAACACCAACGGCTTGCTGCGCTACTGGCTGCTGTTGATTATATAAAAATTAACCTAAGGGAGTGATTGTTCATGACTCAAGTAAGTAATGATCAAATTCGTCAAAATGTTCGCAGCCGTTACAAAGAAATTGCTTTGCAGCCGGTAGAGGATAGCTCCTGCTGTGCGCCAACTTCCGCAAGCTCCGGCTGCTGTGATGCGCCGGTGGATTACGCGGATGTGTCTGCCAAGCTTGGATATTCGAGCGAAGAATTAACCGCTGTTCCGGACGGAGCAAATCTTGGTCTTGGCTGCGGTAATCCCCAAGCGATTGCCGAACTCAAACCGGGCGAGGTCGTGCTCGACCTTGGCAGCGGCGGTGGTTTTGACTGTTTCCTCGCCTCGCGTCAAGTCGGAGAAGCCGGTCGCGTAATTGGCGTAGACATGACGCCGGAAATGGTAAGCCGCGCCCGCACTAATGCCACCAAAGGCGGCTTTACGAACACCGATTTCCGTTTAGGGGAAATTGAACATTTGCCTATTTCCGATCAAACGGTGGACGTCATTATCTCGAACTGCGTGATCAATCTTTCCCCGGCCAAGCAGCAAGTGTTCGACGAAGCGTTTCGGGTGCTGCGCTCCGGCGGCCGTTTGGCCATTTCGGATGTTGTCACAACCGCGGAACTGCCTGCGGAAATCAAAAACGACCTGGATGTGATGTATTCGGGTTGTATTTCAGGAGCTTCCTCCGTTGATGAAGTCAAAGCCATGCTAACCCGAAGCGGATTTACGGATGTGGTCGTGGAGCCGAAGGATGAATCGAAAACATTTATCAAGGATTGGGTGCCGGGATCTAACGTTGAAAATTACATTGCTTCGGCAGTAATTACGGCCGTTAAACCATAATGGTATCGCCTTAAACGTTCGATGATCGTAAAAAAGCTCCTGCAGCTGCAGGAGCTTTTGCTGTTGCTCTCTATTAAACAGCTTAGATCCGAATACGGCAATGTTGCCATGGTTGTGGATGGGGTTAATGATGCGCCGGCGCTTGCGGCTTCTACCATAGGGATCGCCATGGGTGGAGCCGCTACCGACACCGCCTTGGAAACCGCAGACGTTGCTTTAATGGGGGATGATTTAAGGAAACTTCCATTTGCGATAAAACTTAGCCGTAAAGCTCTAAATATCATCAAGCAAAACATTACCTTTGCGCTTGCTATTAAATTGATTGCTTTACTGCTCGTTAATCCCGGCTGATTAACGCTTTGAATCGCCATTCTGTCCGATATGGGGGCAACGCTTTTGGTCGCCTTAAATGGTTTGCGCTTGATGCGAGTGAAACAATAAAGGTGAAAGGCTTCCGGGTTGTCAAAAAAGCTCCTGCATCTGCAGGAGCTTTCTTTGCGATTGTTCGCCTTTTTTGCGTCCGGAAGATCGATCGCTTATGTTTACTCCGGGGTTCTGAAGACCTCTTTTAAAATGGCCAGCGCCTTTTGTTGAGCGAATTTGTCCTGCTGCGCAAGAAACAGATTGATTTCCATGATCGTTTCCGTTGGCGCTTTCATTCTGACCTGGACACAGCCCTGCCCAAGAGCACAAGTGAGCGGTAGAGGGGATATTGATTCATATCCAGACCGATTTCGACCGCGATCATTTCTGCCGTTCGTCTGGCTACGCCAGGAATGGTGTCAAGCAGGTTCCAGGTCTTCCTCAAAAGGGAGCATACGCTTCTTGATCTCTTAATCCAGCCTACTTATTTCTTCATCTAAATAATCGATGTGCCTGAGTTGGGCACCCAGCATAAGTTTCAGATGAGGACCCATCAAGCCGTTGAACATGGTTTACATCCGCTTTTTTGCTTTTCAGCTTTGGTTTGGCCAGTTCGGACAAGGTGCCCGGGTCCGTTTCGCCGGCGATCACGGCTTCAATCATGGGGCGTCCCGACTTTCCAAGGCCTTTTCTATCATATTTATAACCAAGCGAAATACCTCATCGCCAAAAAGGTTAGCCGCCTTACGATGAGGTTCGCTTGTTTCAACCGAAACAAGTTCATTGTAGCCTCTTGCATATGGAACTTCAATAGCCATTTTAGTGCTTTTCCTCGATTGAGTTAAAAATATCCTTAGTTATGCGATGGATCATTTTGACATCCTCTGTTTTCTTAACTTTTAAGAATTGATAGTGAACCTCTAAAACGGAACTTACTTCAAATTCATTTGAATTTACATCCACTTCACGAAAATCAAATAAATCACCAGGTTTTATTTCAAGAGCATTCATGATTTTCTCTAAAGAATCAAGAGAGGTATTTCGTTTGCCTCTTTCTACTTCGCCAAGGTAAGAAGTTTGAAGCCCCGTTGCAAGGCTAAGTTGTTGCAAAGTTATATCCTTGGAATTACGGATATATCGAATTTTATCACCAATAACTTTCTTTAATTCACCCATCGGATATTCTCCTTATTTTAGAGGTCTGTAATTCCGAGTAAAAATATCACTATAAGATTAAAAAGTTGATAATTATCACTTAAAGTGTTATTATTTAGTTATTATTATTAGAGGGTGATTCCAATTATTCCTAAAGTGAGAAATGTAGATACATTAATACTGGAAAATCAATTATTAGAGCAAATAGCATTTAAATTTCAAAAGATAATTTTTTATAAAAACGAGCAGTACGTCTTACTTCACCAAAATGAAAAATACAAAATGTTAAGAACAAGATATGAAGACGGATTTTTGAAACTTATTGAAATCAAAAATGAAGAATTAGGCAACGTAAAGGATTATGTCGACGGGCTTGACTTTAATATCAAAATGCATTGCTCAAACTCCAGTGAGGAATTTTGGGTTACAGGAATATGTTTCAACAAATCATTAAATGAAAGTTGTATGGATTTTGAATACAAAATTTCTAACAATGAAAGGCCATTAGATATATTGCCGTATGTTATACAGACAGGAGCCGAGCATGTATTCTTTTCAGAATGACACCTTTAACTTTATTACCAATGGTAAAGTAACGGTTAGAACATTGACTCGGTTAGGACTCATTCCAACTGGGCAATGTGTTATACCCAATCGATTCTATGAGTTTGGTTGGGGAACGTGGCTTCCTATGCCGAGTATTACATCATTACCTTACATTAGTCACTATATCGCCTGCGATTTAAGCAAAGACGATATCGTTAGGTATCTCGAACAAAAGGTGAAATCAAATACGTTTATCGATTTCTCAATTAAACTCCCTCTGAATATGTCACAAGAAGAGGAAGATGAATATGAACTATTATATTCAAGGGAAACTCAAGTCAAACGAAGATTAAAAGCAAACGGGTATAATTACCCTCAAAATATGCTTGATGTAATAAATCTCTATATATATCTTGGATTAGTTTATGAACTACAAGATGATAATACTGAGGGGCTACTTGATTTAATCATTAGGCCACTCCCTCATATTGATACAAAGCTTCTTCTCAAGTAATTATTCTATAAAATATTTCTTTTCCCATGCTTTTTTTTGTATGCGAAAAGCTTCAAGACACTTTAAGAGAAATTCGTACTCGTTCTCGTCTATTTTTTCTAAGCTTTTTTGGCCAATAAGAAAGCTGTTGGTTTTATCGGTATCTAGTGTATCTTGTGATTTTTTTGTTTGAATATAATCATTATTCAATTGTTCTTGTTGGATTAAATTTGAATCCATATTTCTGTATATTTTTAAAACAGCAACAGTTAGTGTGAGTTTATCTTGTAGAGACAGTATTTCTATTCCAACCGTACTTAGAATGGAAAGTGTAAACTGTAAATCATCGATATCTAGATCGGTCGATTGTTCTGGAATGATGTTTTTAAAAAATGCGTTGTTAATGCTCGCTCGTGATAACAAAAGAAGTGCTTGTTGAAAATGCTCTTTGTCTGAGGATATCATTATCATATCAAAAGTATCCCTGAGGAAAAAATCGATCTCCATGATCGATTTTTTTAATTGCTCCGGTGCTTTTTCCATGAATCCTGCAACAATAAGTTCGTCTGGATCTCCTCCAGTAACTTCAGCTAGGGCTAGCGAGATGGCATCGTTAGTAGGGAGTTTATGACCGTTTTTTAATTTACTTATGTAAGAACGGTCTATAGGAGATCCTCTCTCCACAAGCTTATTACATATTTCGTTGAGTGATAGACCCGAAAGCTTTATATATTGCGATAAAATCGTTGAATATCTCATGTCGGAATCCCTTCGTAATCAATCATTCCTGTTGCCTAAATTGGCAATATGGACTAATTGTACAATCTGTTGACTAGGAATACAACCGTGCTAGTATGAAATTAATAATAAATTTATAGGAAGGGGTGTTCTCTATGCTTTACATTGGTGAGTCCGATAAACGTATTTATTTGGATAAACATGAGAGGGTAATTCAACTTCCGACCTACTATATAAGGAGTCTGGCTAGGAAACCTCGTTTAAGTACTAGTACGTTACATCAGTACTCTAAATCACTTAAGTACTTTTGTGAATATGTAATGGAGCTGGGAGGCAATGATGACTATTCAGTCGATGAACTGCTTTGCGCTATTGATGGAGACCACATCGATAATTATTTTATTCAATTAAAGGAAGAAGGAATTGGAGCTTCAACCATAAGAAATCGAGATGTTGCAATAAAAGGTTTCATGGAATGGTTAACCTCAACGGAAGCAGGAACTGTTCGAGAGGAAAGTGGATACGTAAAAGGAAAACTTAAAAGCGCGGCATCTAAAAAGAAGGTTCCTAAGTATCTTACAAAGGAAGAAATCATTGAATTTATGACATTTATGCACGACGAAAGTCAACGCTGTTTAGTCCATTTTTTGTATGATTGCGGAGTTCGTGTCTCTGAGGTTCCAAGAATCAAGAAAAATGATATTCCCAATTTATCCAACTACCCAGAAGATCAAATGTACTTTGATTTGTATATAAGCGGTTCTAAAGGGAGAGGAGGAGAGGAGAAGCCCAGGTATACGCTTATATCCAGAGCGATGATTCAACGTATAAATCTGCTTCACAATAACTGGAAAACTTATATGAAAACAACGGTGAAGTTGAAGGACCCTCCATGCTTTTTAAATATTCATGGGAATGTGTTGACGGCCAACGCCATTAAAACAATGTTTCGGGCTACGGCGGTAAGAAATGGAATGGAACCAAGTAAATTCTCACCACATAAATTTCGTCATAGCTTCGCTGTATCCATACTGAAAAGTGAGCATGGCAACGATCGCTTAGAAAGACTGGTGTTAGCTAAAGAGGTTCTCGGTCACGAAGATATCAAAACGACCGAAATGTATGTGACAATTCCATTTCCGGCTTTAGACAATCTTAGAAATGAAGATGAAAAGCAAGGAATTAGATGCCGATTCGAAGAATCACAAGAAATATTTGAGCGTACTTATAAGCCTCAAAAATTACATTTGGAAAGGCGAGGCAGAATAAAGGCCAGGTGAATTTAGTTGATGAGTATTAGTAATCTAGTATCAATGCCTATAAAGCTGCCACAACCAACAATTAGTGAGCCATTGGTGCAAGTAGATTATATTTTTGAAAGAGTTGCTGCAATGAAGAACAAATCGAGACGTACAAGCATTCGATCATCATTGAATTGGTATAAGACTTTTTTAACAACTACAGCAAATTATGATGATTCTCTAGTTTCTGATCCAAGATTTTACTTAGCAAAGCATTGGGATGAGTTCGCGTTAGTTAAATTTGAAACTTTCATAAATGAGACTAATATACCTACAAATCCAAAATACATTACGTCTGCTTCAGTACATGGGATTATATATGGAATAAAGCAGGTCATGGAATATGCAATTCAGAAGAAGCTTACGGCTTCTGACCATGTGTTTCCTGTTGCTGTTCCCGACCCTGTTCGTGAAACAACGAATCATGAGGCTTACACGGATCAAGAATATGACCAAATTACTTCGGCAATGCAAATGGAATTAACTCATGTACTCAAAGTAATTGACCAAGGTCCCTATGTCAAAACCGGAAAAGGGCGTGATCCCCAGTTAAAACCTCCCCGGAAGAATGGTATCGGCTATCCTGAAGGATGGGGCTGGAAACATATTGATAATCTGCAATGGTATTTTGAAAATAAAATGAATTGCATCCCTATATTTGGTACTAAAGAAAATTTAGAAAAGCATCCTCGGTTTATATCTGTAGCCACCCAGTATTATTCACACATTGGTGGTTTAAAGGGGATTTATGCTTCATTTGGAATTACTCCCTTCGTCAAGCCAGATTTAGTTATGCCATTATTAGTTAAATTGATAGCCGAAACAGGGATGAATCCAGACTCTGTTTTAGATCTTTCTGTAGATTGTTATGAAGATGAGCATCCTTTAAGCGGAGTACCTTACATTAAATATTATAAGGAAAGAAGTTCAGGTGAAAAGGAACTTCATTTATCTTTATATGACAAAAACACTGAGGTCAAGGAGTTAAAAAATGAAGAGGCCCGAATCATAAAACGAACGATTGAGCGGATTAAACAAATAACAAAGGATATCAGGGTGGAAGCCCCGCCCCATTTGCAGAAAAAATTATTTCTTCATCAGCTATATGGCAACAGAGATCGTGGGAAGATTAAAGCCCTTGATAATGGAGTAACCTCAGACTGGTGCAAAAAAATGGTCGAGAAATATAATTTGACTAGCTCAGACGGGAAGCCTCTCAATTTTAACTTAGTGCGTTTTCGGCCAACTAGGATTACTAATTTAGTGAGAAGAGGATATGACTTTTTCGAGATCATGAACCAGGCTGGACATGCTAGTATTACAACAACTCTCCGTTATTTATCTAAGCGGAATCTTGAACTTACAGCAAGACGAGAAATTCTTAAAGCTTTAGAAACCATACATCAAAACCAAGTTTGGGCAAAAGAGAATAAGCCTTCGTATAGCAATGATGAATGTAACTCTCCAGACAATCCTTCAATCATTTATAAAGGAATCGTAGCCGATTGCAAAAATCCATTTGACCCGCCGGAGCAAGTGAAGAATAGTCCCAATTATGAGCCTAATAAAGCATGTACCCGTTTTAATATGTGCCTATTCTGTAATAATGTGATTATCATGAAGCACCATCTTCCCATGTTAGCGGTTTATAAAAAACAAATTGAGAGTTCTAACATGAACGATTTACCCAATTCATTTTTCTACGAAAATACACTCAGTATTATTGAAAAGATACTCGACCCGACAAAGAGTGAGTTTGATGAAACTGATATTGAGATCGCTGTTGAGTCGGCCAGATATATGGATGTATTCATCGATCCAGTAACCTATAAACCTGTGAGTGAGGAAACGTTATGAAACTGGCTAAATCAGAACTCATTGAATGGGAGCACGTAGTAAAAGGTACGTTTACTGTTAATCCCCAACATCCTGTATCCTCAAAGAATTATTTTGAAGAGGATATTTGGGATTTTAGAGACAGAACTAAACAAAGAATGAATTCGGTGCCCGATGATAAATTGAAGTTTGATTGGGGGAGATGGTCGCAAGAACTAACAAAGGAGATTATTAAAGATCTTAAAATAATTACATTTTTCTTATTAAAGGTACCTCGAGTTTACAGTAATACTCAGCGTAGGGGAGGGACTGGGTATAAAATTAATACTGTAGCAGGGATGATTGCGACACTAATTCGTTTCTTAGAACATGTACTTAAGGAAAAATGTTTGGATATAGTGGGAATAAAAAGTGAATCGTTTATTTCAACATTAGAGGATATTACATTAGAGGATATAAGTGAAGCACTTGATACATTTGAATATGCACAATATGGGTTAAAACAAAGTCTCCTTTTCATATGCAGTCCTGTAAGCAAACAATATATGAAATATCCAGTGAAATGGATTCCAACGGACTTAGATAATCTTGTATTTGTTAGAAGGAAAAAGCGACAGGAATTTGATAGTTATTGTGATAAACCGTTCGACGATAAATTTTTCCGATTTTTAAGTAAGCAAGCAACCCAAGATGTGTATAGTTTTCTACAAAAGTGTGATATAAAGGGGACGCTTCATGATGCAAAAAATGAAGGACTCTTTGAATGTTGCCCTGATTTAAACCAGATGTTTGAGGACTACGTTACAATCAGAGAAATCGATAAGAAGCATTCTTTATCGATGGGAAAAAGAAGACAAGGAACGAGTTTGCAGAGGCAAGTCTTCTTGAGGAAATATTATATATCTGTCAATGACTTTTCAAAAAAGCTTACACGACTTCAAAGGGCTGCAATTTATCTGCTAATTCAATATACCGGAACTAGATACAGTGAGGCTATTTCATTTAAGGTTGGTTGCTTGCGTAAACTAGATACGGGTCAAACGGTGCTACTAGGGACACAGACCAAGTTTATCCCCAGCAATGTCCCAGTAGATAGAGACCAATGGATTGCATGTCCAATCGTTATTGATGCGGTTACAGCTCTCGAGAAAATAACAAGATTTACATTTAACCAATATCTGGTTTCAAATATTTTTGCAGTGTACCGTGATGAAGAAGCGAAGCCAATGTCACTAACTGGTTTAGTAAATGCACTTAAGGACTATGTAGATGAAGTTGATACACTGAATCAGTTTAAGGACAAATCCAACAAAATATCACCGCATAGGTTAAGACATACATTGGCACTGCACATGGTTCGGGCAGAATTGGGAATTCCCTATATAACTTATCATTTGAAACATTTACACAGTGCGGTTTCCTCCGTACAAACTGTTAGTAATGTTACAATTGGCTATGGAGGAATTTCTAAAGAAATATTTAATAGTGCAACAGCTATACGGCAAACTCAACAGGATCTAGCCAGATCGCTTTATCATCCAGATTCACCGATAGAAGGCGGAAATAAAGAGAATTTTAAAAAGAGACGTGAAGAATTTTTTCAGGGTATGATGCTTGCAGGTTGGGATCTCGATGAAATCATTGATCACTTGGCGTCGAATTCATTACCCTTTGCTGATGTTGGGTTGGGGTATTGTGGTGGTAAAAAAGACATTGTTAAACCAAGCGGTAGGTTGGAACATCCACCATGTGTTGGACAACTTCAATGTAATCCCAATCAATGTCACAATGCTGTGATTACAACAGATAAAATACCTATCTGGAAAAAAGTCCTAGAAGAGAATGTAAAAAAACTCCATGATCCACAAATGCAACACGCAAAAGATATTCACATGGCGTTTGTAAAAGAGGCGAGATCGGTCCTAGAAGGGTTAGGCTTTGACGCAAATGAGGTGAGTGATTGAGTTGTCCAGATTTCATCAAGCAATTGCTGAATGAGAATTCAGAGTATGAATGGATCGAAAAAGATGATCGCCTTGAGATAACGGGTAGCCCGTATGACCAAAAGAATCAAACGGATTGGTGGAAGCAAAATGTAAAAATCAGAATCACGTTTAAAAGAATAGAGCATGAGATTAAAAGATTGCACAAGGCAGAAGAGAAAATTTCCGTTAGATTTGTAAGCTGGACGCGTATAGCCGAATTAGCCGGTTGTGACAGAAATACACTCAAGCATCCTAAAAGATTTCAATGGACTAACAGATTTCGCGAGCGGTTATTGCAAAAAATTGGTCAATTAACCGGTAACGGCTTAATGAATGAGCATGAAGAACCAGAATTAAGAGGCGATGACAAATTGGTCTTGCTAAACAAATTAGAAAAAAGCAGGATGGAAGTCGCCAAATGGGTTTATCAGGTTAAGGATATGGAACATGAGTTAAAGAAATATAAAAGATTAGCTAACATGCGCGGGAAAACCATCGAGAGGCAAAATCAATTACTTGCTGAAATGAGTAACAGAATTTTGAAAATTGAGAGTAAGGTAGAAGGGGCCAAACATAGCGTCAATGAAAATAATCTAATTCAATTTCCTTGGGAAGATAATAAACATTGATGAGTTATCAGTTGCAAACTAAGTATAAAAATTTGCAAGACGTACTGGCAACAAAGAACACAGTCCGTAATTCAAACTGGCTAAGCTAGCAGTATAGACGGCTTCTCACCGAATAATACATGGCTCTTGAAGAGCAGACTTCTGGGCATTCTAACGAGAATTTTCAAAAAAACTGCAACTTCTTAAAAACGAGCTGCGGTCAAAAAAGTATCGGGGTTGAAAAAACATGACATTGTTAAATGATACTGAAAAAGTCGCTTTATTAATCAATGTTTTAGATCGTCATATTGATAAACTTCCGGGTGAAGACACTTTTGCAAATTATCTTGAATCAATCCGTGGGTTTTTAAAGACCAAAGACCCAATTCTTCAAAAAGCGGCATTTTCTAATAGTGAATTATTTATAGATAATATTTCTCATAGTATAAGTAATCAGATTACTTTCAAACAGGCGATTGGTTCGTTAATAGCTGCATTTGATAAAGTTGAATATGCAGATTCAATGGATGCGTCTGCGATCATTCTTGAGTTTGAGGAGCTTTTGAAAAAAATGCCTATAGAAGAAGCTAAAGATATATATAAGGAATGTTGGATAGCTGAATAAAGCAGGCTAATGCAGTGTGGGAGGAATACATTATTAATTTCATAGGAGATAATAAAAGTGCATTACCACTGGATTCGCTCCGTGTAAAAATGTTGATAAGCTCACTAGAACAAGACCCCAATTTATTAAATAAAGCTATTGTGACTATACTCCTGTATACAGGTATCAGGGTAGATGAATGCTTAAGGCTACGAAGGCAAGATGTTATGCAACATATGAACTTGGTTGTCTTAAGGGTTGTATCTCCAAAGGGTATCGTACGTAAGATCCCTCTTCATAAAAATGTAGTTAGGGTAGTAGATGAATATCTAAACGAACGAGATGATTCGAGCGAATACTTGTTTGTTAAGGATCAAGTAAAAGCGTTAGGCCTTCGCCAACTCCAAAAAATTTTAGCGATGTATCAAGTGAATTCCCGTCAATTACGACAGACATTTGTTTCGGAATTGATAAGGTTGGATTACACAATGTCTGAAATTTCAAGTTTAATGTATGGTAATGAAATTATAGTTAAAAACCTTGACTCGTTATATAATGATATTTAATAATGTCTTACGCCGCGGCGAAGAAAGTATCTGAAGAGGTGAACAATGAAAGCATATCTAGATTTACTTAGTGATGTATTAGAACATGGCGTTCGTAAAGAGGATCGAACCGGGACAGGCACCATTTCCGTTTTTGGAAGACAAATGAGAATCAATTTAGCTGAAGGCTTTCCACTGCTGACAACAAAAAAATTGCATATTAAATCAATCGTACATGAACTCCTGTGGTTCTTAAGCGGTAGTACGAATGTTAAATATCTGCGTGAGAATGGTGTTACCATTTGGGACGAATGGGCCGATGAGGAGGGCAATCTTGGTCGAGTCTACGGTGCTCAGTGGAGGACCTGGCACGCCCCTAATGGTAAAATCATTGATCAAATAACGAATGTCATAAATCAAATAAAGACCAATCCCGATTCCCGTAGGCATTTGGTCAGTGCTTGGAATGTCGCAGAGGTGGACCAGATGGCTTTACCGCCTTGTCATTATGCTTTTCAATTTTATGTAGCTGAAGGCCGGCTGTCCTGTATGTTCCAAATGCGGTCTGTTGATTCCTTCTTGGGACTTCCATTTAACTTGGCATCATATGCCCTCCTAACTCATATGGTGGCGGAACAGTGTGATCTTGAAGTTGGAGATCTGATTTGGACTGGTGGCGACGTGCATATCTACTTAAATCATATTCAGCAGGTTCAATTGCAGTTAACAAGAGAGCCGTATCCTTTACCCAAACTTGTTATTAAACGTAAGCCAGACTCCATTTTTGATTATAAATTCGATGATTTTGAGTTTGAAGGATATCACTCCCATCCTGGTATTAAGGCTCCTATAGCTATTTAGGTATGAAGATGAAAAAAGGATATACGAATAAATTTTCTTCGATCAGTCGATCAAGACAGAGGTTTTTATTTTACGCGGTTAAACGAAGAGCAAAATTAGAGAAAATAACATTTAATCGGCAGCGGTGGAGATGGATGAACAGAAGGAGAACGTTTATAAGGATGGATTTTACACTTTAGTTGAATTACTTACTATAAAGCCTTTAAGCGTCTTCGTTTAGACGTATTAGAGGTTTTTTGTTATGCTACCTGATTTCTAGTCAGAGGTAGGAAAGATTTATGGTATAATATACCTAAATTGATTAGATGAGGGTGCATATGAGCAAATCAGTTATTTCACGTATGCTGGGTGATGATTATCAAGCTTTGTATTTTTGGAGTAAGGCTTGTAATATATTTCATGCCCACTCTAAAATAAAAAGTGTTTCTTATGAATATGATGCCTCAAAATCATTTGACGATGTTGTAGTAGAATACCAAACTCCCATACCGGATGAAAGAGGAAAACTAATTCATGCTGATTATTACCAAATTAAATTTCACGTAACGCAAAATGGTGCAATCGAGAGTTCCAGCCTCATTGACCCAGCTTTTATTAACGCTGAGTCGGTTTCTTTTTTACAGCGATTAAAATCCGCAGTGCAAATAGAGAAAGCGAAAGGAAAAGAATGCCGCTGTTTCTTAGTAACACCATGGGGTATCGCGGCGCAAGATCCATTAGCTGAACTGGTAAGCAATATTGGTGGTGAATTACGTCTAGACAAATTAATGGTCGGAAAAACGGACGGAAGTCGAATGGGTAAGATTAGAAGAATCTGGCGGGAACACTTGCAATTAGATAGTGACAATGAATTGTTTAATGTTCTGGAGTCACTAAGGATTTACCCCAATTCAGGTAATATTAATATGTTAGGCGACCAACTCAATATACAGCTGATTTCAGCTGGTTTGATGCCAATTGACGCAGATTCAACAACTCACAAATATGTCGATTTAGTACAAGGATTGTTAAAAAAAGGGAGATTAACATTCACACGTGATGAATTGCTTGAATGGTGCCGTTCTGAAGGACTATATACGGAAAAAAATCAAGTTGAGAGTGCTCTATTCACCAAGCTAGGTATTCGAAGTTTTCCTCGTTGGGCTGAGAATATGGAAAATGAAACGGATGCTATGGTTTGTTTTACAAAGTACTTTGATGGCAGATACTTAAAAGATAATTTCAGATGGCAAAGCGATGTAGTTTCAACTTTAACTGATTTTGTTAGGGCTAATATCTCAACCGGACGAGCTTACGACTTAGATCTCGATACTCATGCTACAATTGCATTCGCCGCCGGTCATGAATTAGATGTGAAATGTGGAATAGATATAGCTCCAATCCAAAAAAGTTTTACTATGGGAAAACGAGTTTGGCGACCTACTGATAAAACCCTTGTCAGAGATTACAATGATTGGACTTATGTAGAACAGTTAATCGATAAAGGATCTGACGTGGCAATTGCAATATCCGCAACTCACGATGTTTCAGATGATGTAGCCTATTACATTGAACAAGCTTGTCTCCCTATAGGACGGATGATCACATGTTATATAAATGGACGAGGTCCAGGTGCAACTTCGATAGTGGATGCAAATCATGCGTTCTTTCTTGCTAATCGAATTAGCACAAAGCTTAGAAGTCGTCTGATTAAAGAACGGCTGGCTCATCTCCATATTTTTTATTCCGGTCCTAATGGATTAATTTTTTTCATTGGTCAATTGTCCAAATCATTTGGAGCCTGCACTATGTATGAATATGATTTTACCAAACAAACACCAGGTGGATATCAACCGACCATAACGTTTCCCTATTAAGGAGTGTGTTTGAGATGAAGTTGCCAACCTATTTTAATGACTTCCTAACTGATATCCGTTTAACAAAGAATCAAGTAGAGGAGCTTATCAAAGGCCATAAAACTTTACGTGAACGTTTAGAGGCTGATGATGTTCTTTCAACAATTATTGTAAGTACTTTTCTTCAAGGAAGTTATAGAAGATCGACAGCTGTTAGACCCAAGAGTGACCAACGTTCCGATGTGGATGTCATTGTAGTTACGAAATTAGATAAAGATGAGTATTCACCTGAAGAGGCGATGAAAGTCTTCGAGCCATTCATGGAAAAACACTATAAAGGCAAATATCGTTTCCAAGGAAGATCAATTGGAATTGAGCTTAGCTATGTAGATTTAGATGTGGTGATTACTTCTGCTCCTTCAGAAGCAGAGAGTGGAATTTTAGAAAATGAAAGTGTGGAAGCTGATTCTACCATTGAAGAATTAGAATCAATTGTAAAGTCCTTACCAGCTCATCAATATAACAGTGAAGTACGGGGATTTTTAGAATTTGCAAATAATGAAGCCGAGTGGAAAACTTGCCCTTTACACATACCGGATCGAAATGTTCAGGAATGGAAGGAAACCCATCCGCTAGAACAAATACGCTGGACGTGGAACAAAAATGATTCTTGTAATGGGCATTTTATAAATGTGGTCAAAGCATTGAAATGGTGGAAACGTGTAAATGATCCAGATAATCATCCTAAAAGCTACCCTCTTGAACATCTAATAGGTCAAACTTGCCCTGACGGGATATCTTCCATAGCAGAAGGTGTTACACTTTCGTTGGAAGCTATTGTGTCTAATTATCCTGACAAACCCTTCTTATCTGATCATGGTGTGCCAAATCATGATGTTTTCGCAAGAATCACAGATGAAGAATATGAAGCATTTTATAAGAATGTGCAAACAGCTGCTATTATAGCGCGGGAAGCTTTAGATGCTACGACTGTCAAGGAAAGTGCGAACAAATGGAGAGAACTATTTGGCAGTAAGTTTCCCCCTCCCCCTGCAGAGACCAATACCACAAACAGTAGTTCTATAGGTGGGTTTTCATCCAGAACTGAAAAGTCTACCCCTGGTGGTGGAAGGTTTGCTTAATCTAAAAACAGAAGCCCCGAATGAATTGTTGTTAATTGGTAGAAGGGCAATTGAAAGTTTTAAGGAAGTTGAATTACTTGAAGATCTACGTTGGGACCCAGTGCTTCAAAAATGGGTCCTTTTTTGCTCAATTAATCTAGATATTTTTACCACCGAATATGTAGGCAAGCTGAACTTTTGGTATGTTTTAATTGACCCAGAGTATCCACGGGGGGAGATTGGTTTTTATCCTGCAACTCAAGGGGGGATTCAGGTCACGTTTCCCCATCAAAACTATAATGCAACATATAGTGATGATAGACCATGGAGAAAAGGTAAGTTATGTCTTGATACGTCTGTTAAAGTTCTTGGAAGATATGGAAATGACATTGAACCTCAGGACGCTTCAAATAGGTTGTCTTGGCATTTCAGTCGAGCGATACACTGGATTGAACTGGCTTCAAAAAACGAGTTATCATGCCCAGGATACCCGTATGAACTACCCGCTTTTCCGAGTGAGTCGATTGAAAAAATTGCTTTTTCAGAAAGTCCTATTTCCCTTCAAAAATGGTTAGATTTAAAACAGATACACGGTAAAGTAGAATTTTCCAAATTGAAAAGTGACCCAGAAGTATGGGTTGCCAGAAAATATTTAATGAAAAATAATGATTATTATCAACCTAACTGGGGAACTACAATTTCTAACTTGGAGGAACACACCAGAAAAGGTATCTGGATAAAGTTGTCTGAAGTACCTATTAGAGAACCATGGCATGTACCACTTACATGGGGAGAACTTCAAAGAATATTATTGATTCAGAGCATAAATTTGATGGACATTATAAAGGACAATGCACCTTTATTTCGTGATGGAAATCATCACTTTATTTTACTTGGTTTTCCCATTCCTGAAGTCATTGGCGAAGGTGCTATGGTAATAAACTGGCAGGCAATTAAGTTGCCGATATTATCATATGGTAATTTATATGCTAATGGGTTTCGTAAAGGTGAAATGGGTTACTGGCATAGGGATAAAACGCAGATATTGCATAAGAATGACAAGATTAACTGGATCAATACCGAAAATTGGAATAGGAACGAAATATTAACTAGAGGAAGATTCGACTCGAGAATTTCACAAAGCTCTATTTTTCAAATTGGGGCAGGTTCTCTAGGTTCCATGGTCGCCGAACAATTAGTACGAGCAGACTTGCAGAAACTACAAATTGTTGATATTGATTTTCTGCAGGTGGGAAATTTAATGAGACATACCCTAGATATGCGGTTTCTTGGGAAAAATAAAGCGTGGGCGTTATCAAAAAAACTAAATGATTGTGTACCGCATAGCAAGGTAGAGGGAATCATGGCGCGTTTTCCTTCCGATGAGTTGGACGTTACTAATTTTCGGGTGATTTTAGACTGTACTGGAGAAGATGATGTCATATATAAGTTACAGACTCTCTCTCTCAGTAGTCCCAAAATATTCATTTCTGCATCATTGGGTTATGCAGCAAAACGTTTATTTTTTTATACCCATAGGACAATAAATTTTTCTGCGGATACTTTTTTTAGTATGCTTAATCCCTGGATTGAGAAGGAAAAGAATAGTTATACGGAAAATGAACTTCCTAGAGACGGTATTGGGTGTTGGCACCCCGTTTTTCCTGCGAGAACTGATGACGTATGGTTGATGTCTGCAATTGTAGTAAAAGGGATTGAAAATTATATTCTTAATCCAGCAAGTAGACCCACTTTACTTATTTATGAGCAGAAATCAGATGACGGCATGTTTAGCGGTGTAGAACTGGTCCATAAGGAGCAGTGGGATGAATAAAAAAATTTATCATCATGATATCTTTAGATACACAGTTGTGTTTAGCAGTGAAATCATCGAACAAATGTTAGGATTTTGTCGAGATAAAATGCCATTCGAAACTGGTGGAATATTAATTGGCAAGTATTCAGAGGATGGTTGCTCTGCTTTGATAACTCATATTACGGGTCCACCAGAAGATTCCCAACATCAGACACACGAATTTTTCAGGGGGACTCATAAATTAAAAGCTTTACTTTCAGATTTATGGGAAGATGGTCAGTATTATTTGGGTGAGTGGCATTTTCACCCAAATTCTCTTCCTACACCTAGTTTTATTGACCGTAAACAAATAAGAGAAATATCAGGCGATCCTAAGTATAACTGTCCAGAGCCTATTTTGTTTATCTTAGGGGGCGACCCCGATGCAGGTTGGATGACATCTTGTTCAATATTTCCAAACAAAAAATTTTGGATAATGTTAAAAGAAGATGGATAGACAACGTAATTACTTGCTCAAAGGAATTTTTGGTTTGATGATAACGATAGCTACAGAATAAACCTCTAGCGGTCGCCGGCGGCAGATTGTAGGATAGAATGAAGGGTAGCATTTTATAACTTATGATGCTAACATAAATAAGGAAACATTGACGCATATATTAATCAAATAATTACTGGTGAGTACAGAAAATGGAGCTGGGAAGGCTTGATCTTACAATAAAATCATCAAAATTATACTACCGAAAAATTGATTGGCCTGCCGTTTAATTTGGCATCCTACGCCTTGTTGACCCATATGGTGGCTGAGCAGTGTGATCTGGAGGTCGGGGACTTAATTTGGACCGGCGGCGACGTTCACATCTACTCGAATCATATTGAACAGGCCAAGCTGCAGCTCACCCGAGAGCCTTACCCTCTGCCGAAGCTGATCATTAAACGGAAGCCCGAATCCATCTTCGACTATCAATATGTAGATTTCGAAATCGTGGGATATCAGTCTCATCCCGGCATCAAGGCGCCGATCGCTATTTAACCGGAAACGGAATAACCAAGATATCGGTATAACCCTCATTCCCGGCGTTAAAACGCCAACAGCGATCTGATCGTGTGAGCAGCTTCCGATACGTTGGAGCTTGCGGTGTGTGATATATGGAGGAGGTTTCGCGTGACGATAACGTTAATTTTGGCCATGGATGAAGCCCGTGGAATCGGCATAGACAATAAGCTGCCATGGCGATTGCCGGCAGACCTGGCTTTTTTTAAGAAAACGACCTTGGGCCACACGATTTTGATGGGCCGCAAAACGTATGATTCGATCGGCAAGCCTTTGCCGGGGCGCCGCAATGTGATTTTGACGCGGGATCGCGCATTTAAGGCTGAGGGCTGTGAAGTCGTGCATTCGGTGGAGGAAGCCGTGAAGGCCTATAGCCGCGGAGGGGACAAGGAGACCGAAGAGTTTTTTGTGATCGGAGGCGCGGAGCTGTTCAGCCTGCTGCTGCCGCATGCGGACCGGATGTATATTACCGAAATTGCTCATCGCTTTGAAGCGGACACGTTTTTCCCTGAGGTTGACCGCAGGCAATGGCGGGTCGTGTCGCGGGAGAAGGGCGTACGGGATGAAAAAAACCCGTACGATTATGAGTTCGTGCTCTACGAACGGGCAAGCGATGAAACAGAGCGGGACTCCGGCCCAGCGGAATGAAGCGGGGCGTTTATGCGCATCTTAAAGGGTGAATCGTATGCACAGCCAGTTTACCCGAGAGGAAGATGCCGAATATGACTCAGGTCAACCAACATCAAATGCCGATCCGCCACGTGATCGACAATGCGGAGAAAGCCATGCAGAATGCTAAAGACGCAGAGATGGCGGTGCGCCACGCCCAGCTTCAATCCGACCCGCATAAGCTGTCAGCCGCCATTGGCGAGATGAAAGCGGCCCAGCGGCTTTTGGAGAATGCGCAGGCCCAGATGGAAGCGCAGGATCATGAGCACCATCATCAGGAGCTTGCCCAGGTGCAGCAGCAATTGGAGCAGGCACTGCAAAGCCTGGATGTGGTCGCTTCGAATACGGAGCAGCCTAGGCAGGTGCGCTGAAGCGGCGGAGGAATAAAAAGCACGTGCTGTCCCTTGACGATGTATGTCCGGGGGACTGTTTTTCCCATGTCCGGAGTGCAGGAAGCCTGGAAGGAAAGATTGAAATGAGCGTTTCATTCATCCCATCGCGTTGTCTATCCCGTTCCGCATTCCGGAACGGGATGTTTCGTGTGTTTATCGGCGGCAGGAGGATCGGGAACTATTCTCGGACGGAATCACATTACATGGTGCCGCGAGCTTTGGCGGATATAGCGGCCGATAAACAAAAAGACGGACACACCGCCGCGTCCGCCAATTCAATGTAAGGTATATAGGTTATTATAGTTTGTTGCTCATACCTGCTGCACATGCCGGTAAATCACAATCAGAGCGAACGTGAGCAGCAAGCTGACCAGAGCATACTTCCATTGCTTCGACGAGCTGTGCATGACAGTTTTCTCTTTTTCCTGTACGGATCTGATTTTATTGAAATCCATAATGATCCCCTTTAGATATGTTTATTATGAATTAGGATCCTTCATCCGGCGGAGTTCCTTTAGCGAATAGAAGGTGCCCCTCCAATAAATGCCGCCTTGTCGTATCGTCAGCCATACCGAACGGGTCACGATATAGCAAAGCAGCACGACGGTAGCGGGAAGCGCCAAGACCTCAACCCCGCCTTCGCCTGCGATCGAACGGATCAGCAGAAAGTACACGGAGAGCATCAGAAAGACGGATAAAGCGAAAACGGCGGCCGCCCAGCCGGGTGCCAATACCATCCCTGCAAACGGGAATAAAAACAGCGCCAGCTGTCCGATGACTCCAAGAACAGCCACACTGATCCGATAGCCGAAGCCGGAAAATATATTTTTCTCAAGCCCCCGCACGGCATCCTTCAAGCCGGGATACCACTCCACCGAGATATGACGAGCGCCGGAGGCAAGTCTTTGGCGCAGTCGGGCCCGCTTCACCTGCCGCCCGAGCTGAAGGTCATCGTCCGGTCGCATCGCGATTGCCTCATGCGTACCGATTCTTTCGTATGCCCTTCTGGTAATGAGGTTGAAGGCACCGACACCCATGCCGTGTCTGTGCTGTAAATCATCGTTTACCCGCCAGGGACGAATGAATAGGGATAAGGCAAAAAAGAAATAGTTCACGAAGGCCTTAAGCCAGAACCCTCGTGCGATCATCCGCGGGGCAAGCGTTAAGTGATCGGCCTGCTGCTCCTGCATATATCGCACCGCATCTGCGACGGTATGGGGCTCGAACTGCACATCCGCATCGGTAAACAGCAGGTACTTGCCCCTAGCCTGCAGGTAACCCTGATATAAAGCGTGATTCTTGCCCAGCCATCCGGACGGCAGCGAGGTGATATGGATAACCCGCAGCGGGACGGTGATGCCCTCCCGGCTTTCGGACCAGCGGCGAAGCTCGTCCAAACGTCGGCCGGTTGCATCCTTGGAACGATCGTTTACGGCGATGATTTCAAGCTTCGGATAGGATTGGCCGAGAAGATGCTTGACCGTATCCGCGATGGAGGCTTCCTCTTCTTTGGCTGCGATAATGACGGAAACCAGCGGTGTATCCGCTAAAGCGGGCCCAAAGCCCGTGAACGCGGAGGCCGCAGGAGAGACCGGGCTTCCTCTGCTTCCACGGCCGTGAGCTCCTTCTATGTAAATCCCGGTATTCTTCGAGGAACGGGGAAGGCTGACCATCCATTTTCTGGAACGAACGGTATCCCACAGCATGAACACCCAGTAACCCAGCGCAACAAGCGCCCAGACCTCTATGATCCGCATCGATCAACACCTGCGCTTTCTGTTGAACCTGGATGAAATGAATGACGGTTTATTTCAAATTATATCACGCGCTTAAAGCGGACAACAAATCTTGAAACAAACAACAGCCATGCGGTATGCTACAAGTGTATATCATGTCAGCTTGGCACTTTTATCAACCATTATGCTGCAAACGGAAGGGGAAAAGCGATGACGAACGAGCAGGCCGAGCCGATCTACCGCAAGAAACTGAAAGCGGACGAGCTTCCCGATTTTTTGGAAAGGCTCCGCAATCAGGGAATGGGGCCGCATAATCTCTTGTTTTTGTGTATCGGCACGGATCGCTCTACCGGCGATGCCCTTGGTCCGCTTGTCGGCACCATGCTGCAGGAAGCGGGTTATCCGTATGTGGTCGGAACGCTGATGTTTCCGTTTGATGCGAGCAATATGCGGGAGCGGATGTTAGAGATCCCTCTGGGCCTCAAAATCATAGCCATCGATGCCTGTCTGGGTCAGCCGGCCTCGTTAGGGTGGTATCAAGTATCCAATCGCCCGATCGAGCCGGGCAAATCGGTGGGCAAGCAGCTTCCCCATGTCGGCAATTACTCCATTGCGGCGATCGTCAATGTGGATCAGGGGCAAAAATATGCCATATTACAAAGTACTTCATTATATAGGGTTATGACGATGGCCCGGGAAATTGTGACGGCCATTGGCAGCGTGTTTCCGCTAAAGCCCGAAACCGAGGTAAAGAAGGAAGGCAGCGAATGAGGAATGGCGGTATGCGTTTTGGTGAAGGCGGAGGACATCCGTATGCGCAGAACAGGGAAAAAGCCAGTCTTAAGGATGTATCGATAGCGCGGATTTACCGGCTGTTCAAAAGATATCGCCTGCAGCTTTCAGCCATTCTTGCTTTGGCTCTTGCAGGAAGTGTACTCGGACTTGTCCCCCCTCTTATCATGCGCGAAATCATTGATACGGCACTGCCGGAGAGAAACCTGCGGCAGCTGCTTTTATTGGCTGCTCTGATGGTGCTGCTTCCGCTTCTAAGCGGTCTGCTTGGGGTGTGGCAAAATCACGAAAATACGAAGGTTGGACAAGGCGTTATGCGCGACCTGAGGCAGTCGCTGTTTGCCAATCTGCAGCGGCAGTCCATGAGCTTTTTTACGGATGCCAAATCCGGAGAAATCATCCAGCGGGTGACCGGGGACGTCCAGGCGGTTCAGAATGTGGTGACGACGTTGATCGTTTCGGCTGTCACACAGTCTGTCATTGTAGTCACGACGATCATCATCCTGTTCGTGCTGGACTGGCGTTTGGCCATTCTGGCCACGATCATTCTTCCTTTGTTCATCCTGCCTGTACGCAAGGTGTCGGAGGTGCGCAAGCGGCTTCGCGGAGAAACCCAAAAGGTTCGCGGGGACATGTCGGCCCGGCTCGGTGAAATTTTTGGCGTGTCCGGAGCGCTGTTGACCCGCATTTTCCAGCAGGAGCCAAATCAGCAGAAGCAGTTCACACATCTCAATGAGAAGGTGATGGGCCTGGAGCTGAGGCTTAATCTCGTCGGTCGCTGGTACGGAATGGTCATCGGAGTGTTGGGACCCGTCGGTACAGCTCTCATTTATTTGTATGGGGGCTGGAAGGTGATTGAAGGCACCATGACGGTCGGCAGTATTATTGCTTTTGCCGCTTATCTTGGGCGCTTATACGGTCCGGTGGGCACGCTGCTCAATCTGCGTGTCGAGGTAGGAACAGCGCTTGGGGTGTTTCAAAGGCTGTTTGAATATGAGGATTTGGAGCCCGAGGTTCGGGATGCCGAGCATGCGCGCGAGCTGCCTGAAGTCCGTGGGCATATCGAATTCCGCAGCGTATCGTACGCTTATCAGCCGGGGTTGTATGCTTTGCAGGACGTTTCCTTCACTGCGCGTCCCGGAGAAGTGATTGCCATCGTGGGACCAAGCGGGGCGGGCAAGTCGACATTGATCGGCATGCTGGCGCGCTTATATGATCCGACTGCCGGGACTGTTATCGTAGACGGCCAAGATATCCGGGAGGTGACCTTGGCCAGCCTGCGTCGGCAGGTGGCGTTCGTTACGCAGGAGTCGTTCATGTTCCACGCAACGGTGCGGGAAAATCTGCTCTTTGCCCGTCAGGAGGCATCTCCGGAAGAGATAGAGGAGGCTTGCCGTCAGGCTTACATTCATGAGGTGATCACGGCCCTGCCTCAAGGTTATGATACGACGGTCGGCGAGCGGGGTCACCGCTTATCCGGCGGGGAACGGCAGCGTTTGGCGATGGCGAGAGCGATCCTGAAAAATCCCCGCATCCTGATTCTCGACGAAGCGACGTCCCATCTCGATTCTGCATCGGAGGCTTACGTTCAGGCGGCATTGGATGAGCTGATGCGGGGCCGCACCACGCTGGTCATCGCCCATCGGCTGTCAACGATTTTGTCGGCGGATCGTATCGTTGTGCTCGAGGGAGGCCGAGTCGTAGAGACCGGACGCCATAGCGACCTGCTCCAAAAGGAAGGTCTGTATGCGCGGCTGTACCGTACCCAATTTGAGAAAGCCTCTTATGCAGCAGGCGAAGTTTGAAGGTGCAATGTTGGCTTAATGCGGGTTGACGCCGGTGTTAGGCCGTTACCTTCAAGCCGACGATGCCGACGACGATCGCAAGCACGAAGCCAAGCCGAAGCAAATCGCGGGGTTCTCCGAAAAACAGCATGCCGACGACAACGGTGCCGACTGCGCCGATGCCGGTCCATATCGCGTAAGCCGTGCCGATCGGCAGGCTTTTGAGCGCCATGGACAAGAAGTAAAAGCTCACCGCCATGGCGGCGATGGTCAGTACGCTGGGCCCAAGTCTTGACCACCCGTTTGTATATTTCAGTCCCATGGCCCATACAATCTCCATTAGTCCTGCGATAACCAAATAAATCCATGCCATAATATCTCTTATCCTTTCTTTGTGTGTATAAGCTACGTTGCCGCGATGCCCTTCCAATAGATTTTCCAAACGGTTTCAAGCCGATGCTCCCAGTCTTCGCGTTTATAATAAAACTGTTGAATAAACGAACCGTCAAGCAGACAGTAAAAGGAAGCGATTAAATCTTCCGGGCGTTCACGCCGCAGCAGACCGGATTTCATGCCTTCAGTGAAAAGAGCCGTCAATAGTCCGTTAAGCTGGTCTTCCGAGGCGGAGAACCTCTCGCGCAGCGTTTCCTGGAGAGGGGCCGGCGGGAACAGCATCACTCTCTTGAGGAAGGTCATATGCTCCTCGCTGAGCAAGTAAGACCGGCAAGCGTCATGAATGACCGTATACAGCTGCTCTTCTATGCTTCTTCCCTGCAGGCGTTTCATCAATGCCGCCATGCGGGTGGTATGCTCAGTCAGACAGTCCTCGAACACGGCAAAAAATAAGTCGTCTTTGCTTCGAAAATGAGCATAGAGCGACGGCGTTTTGATCCCTACTTCCTTGGCGATTTCCGACAAGGGAACGGCATCGTACCCGTTTTGGGCAAAAAGACGAAGGGCGGCGGATTTGATTTTTTGTACCGTCATCAAGTGTTCACTCCTTAACCTAACTAACGATAATTAGGTAAGGTTGATTATAGAGTCTTTGGTATAAAAAAGCAAGCTGCAGCTTTCAAAAAATGAACATAAACGGGTTCGTCCGCATATATAATGGGTATTACTCTTTTATAACTTATGAGGTGAAATCGTCAGTATATTTGGAAAGGAGCACATGCTTATGCGTCAAATCAGACATATCAATCTGGCCGATGAGAACAGCAATGTCTATTGCTGCCTGCGAAATAAAGTGGTAAAGCTCAATGAGGAGCAAAAACAAGGGTTCTGCGGAAGCTGCCGAATGTATGCGGGGGATGCGGGCGGGCATGGGGTTGAGTGCGACTGGGAGGACATGCGGCCCGTGAGCAATCCCCATGTGGTGAGAAATCCGGGAGCGGAGCTGCTCAGCAATCAAATGAAGCAAATAGGAAATACCGATTACCTGGCTACATTTGTCGTTTTTGCCGGTTAAAAAAAGAGGTCCGAAGACCTCTTGGCTATGATGACAGCAAATCCCACAACTGCTTTCCGATCAGAAGTGTGGTAACGACAATAAATAAAGGCTTAACATATTGGGAGCCCTTTCGGATCGCGAACTGCGTACCGACAAGCGCTCCTGCGACCATGGCCAGACCCATCGGAATGCCGTAACCCAGGTGTACCGATCCAAAGACAAAAAACGAGGCCAAGCTGGCGATATTGCTTGCAAAATTAAGCACTCTTGCGTTCGCGGATGCGCCTATAAAGTCATAACCCATCAGCAGAAACATAAACAGCAGGAACGATCCGGTACCGGGACCGAAAAAGCCGTCGTAAAAACCGATAACCAATGCACAGACGCCTGCCGCCAGCTGGTGGAGAAGCGTGAGCTGTACGGGCTTTCCCGTACCGTTCCAGTTCTTTTTAAGCAGAGTGTAAATCAAGACTACAATGAGCAGTACGACAACCAGCGGCCGCATGAAGGTTGAGGGGAGCAAATGGACGGTATACGTTCCTAATGCCGATCCTATAAAGGATAGCGGAAACAGCGCGAGAACCATTCGGATGCTGATTTTGCCTGAAAATAAAAAAGAAGCCGTGCTGGTCAAGGACGACAGTGTTCCTCCTAATTTATTTGTGCCGAGCACCATGCTGGGAGGAAGTCCGGTCATCAGCAGAGCGGGAACCGAAATCAGACCGCCCCCGCCTACGACGGAGTCGATGAAAGCGGCGATAAAGCCGGCGGCGACAAGGAAAACGAGCATTTCTAAAGTTGGCCATTCCACGAGACTCATTCTCCTTCAATTCAATAACGTTGGAATCGTAACTTCCGGATAACAGATAGAGTATAGCTGAAATCGATAGTTTCGACAACAGCTATTCTTTTTATTTTCCACATGGGAAATAGGACATTTTGCTCGAACCCTGGGTTCAAAGAATATAACATTATCAGGAAATGCATGGGAGCAGGGCCAGGCTTTTTGTTCCGTTTTTTTCACACCGCCGGGTATTTGCCGCATATACTGGGACATCAACCTATGAATATACCGGGGGTGTGACGATGGAACAGGCAGAAATGGAGAAGGATAAAGAAATGGTGAGGATTACTACCCACAGGCTGGTGAAACCGCGGCTGGACCTGAAGTATCCGCAGGTGGTGGAATTGAAGAACGGGCTGGTACGCCGAATGATCAACAACTCCATTTTGGATGCGGTATACGATTTAATCCGGCTGCAGGGTTATGTGAAGGATCCGACCAAGGCCTTAACGGGCGGATATCAAGTCAAGCTTAACCGGAGCGGACTGCTTAGTCTGCTGTACGACAACTTCGGCTATGCACAGGGAGCAGCTCACGGAATAACGTACCAAGGCTCGCAGACCTTTAATTTGGAGGACGGGAATGAATACAGGCTGAAAGATTTATTTAAGCCGGGGAGCGATTACATCGCCCGCCTGTCCGATATCATCAGACGTGAGTTCAAAGAGCGGGATATCCCGATGATTGCGGAGTTTCGGGCTATCGATGAGAATCAGTCTTTTTATTTGACCGAACAAGCGGTTGCGATCTACTTTCAGCTGTACGAATATACCCCTTATGTCTACGGGTTTCCTACGTTCGAAATTCCTTTTCGCAGCATTATGGATATCGTGGATACGAACGGACCGATCGGCAGATTGTTATAGAACTGTCCTGTTTAAACCGGCATCCGCATCCCAACGGGATAGCCGGTTATTTGCCGTTTTAGGGCCATCCTCAGTCAGAAAACAAGGTCATTTGAATAGATATTTACTGCTTGTGGAAAAGTAAACTTACATTCCAATCCAACACGAAGAAGGGATCCAAGATGCTTACTTTTTTACTCCTATCAGCTCTTGTCGTGTGCGTAGTGGCCTTGATTTGGTCCGTATCGGCCATACGCAAGCAGCAGCATCACGAATTGGATAAAGGCATGAATGAAACAACGGCAAAGCATCCGATTATGGCCAACCCTATTTTAATCGCATATGTATTATTTCCGGTCATCCTTGTATTAGGAGCGGTATTATACATGTATTTAAATCGTTAAGGGGAGGGATATTCATGGACAAAAGCAAATATTATGTTTCCGTTCAGGCGGGGACGATTATGGCAGCCCAAGGCGAGGCAGCTTATGAGCTGGAAATCGAAGCCACACCGGAGGAGTATGCCAAGCTTCAAGCGCTGTTTGAGGATCAATCTTACATTGAAGATGATAATTTTCTCAGGACCCATGCAGCCGGAGTTCCCTATCATTTTGATGCGTCGAACGATGCATATGACATGGTCTTGCACGATATTTATTCATTGATCTATGAATTAGGTACAGAGGAAACCAAAAAGCATATTGAAAGCATGCACATTTTATGATGCTAAAACTCAAGTCTTATTTGAACAAGCCTCTGTGAAATAGCCTGGTGATTCTGCATAACCGGAGGGATTGATGCAAATGAAATGTAACGTAGGAAAAACGGAACAGATTATAAGGATATCCATTGGAGCTATCATCCTGTTATTAGGCCTCTATTATAGAAGCTGGTGGGGGCTCATTGGATTAGCGCCTATAATAACCGGTGCAGTTCGATACTGTCCGTTGAATAAAGCCCTGGGAATTTCCACCTGTAAATAGATTCTTTAACACGTACATTCAAATTATACTATTGAGGCCCTAGACATCTTAATGCAGAGGGCTTTTTCATTTTGGGGGTGAATTTGAGATTGTAAAAGGATTCGATTACTATAAATATACCGTGGGTCAGCCGTTCACGAGTTCTTATATACGGGGGATCATGATGAAAAAAACAGCGATAGTAGCCGGGGCAACCGGGCTGGTAGGCCGCGAGCTGGTCAGGCTTCTTCTGTCGGACCCCGAGTACGATAAGGTCATTGCTTTAGTTAGACGTCCGTTGGAGCTGCATCATGACAAGTTGACTCTCATCCTTACCCATTGGGAAGAGGAAACGCTTGCGGAGGAGCTGAAGGATAAGCTTAACGGATCTCATGTATTTTGTGCTTTAGGGACGACAATCCGAAAGGCCAAAACCAAAGCGCAATTCCGCAAGGTAGACTTTGATTATCCTGTACTGCTTGGGACACTGGCCAAGAAATACGGTGCTTCCTCATTTTTGATGGTGTCCTCGATGGGCGCCGACCCCAATTCCATATTTTTTTACAGCCGCGTCAAAGGGGAAGTGGAAGAATCCCTTAAGAATCTGGATTTGCCATCATTACATATTTTCAGACCCTCGCTTTTGCTTGGTCAACGCGATGAGTTCCGATTCGGTGAAAAAATGGCGGAAATCCTTGGTACCGTGTTTTCATTTCTTATGATCGGAGGCTTTGGTCCATATAAACCGATAACCGGAACCGCGGTGGCCCGGGGAATGATTCAAGCGGCAAAAAAGGGGAAGGTTGGGGTACGGATCTACCGCTCCGATGAAATTAAAATCTTATAAGAAACGCCTTAGAGATTCTTTCTTTTTATGGTGCGGACCCGTAAAACGATTTATACTTGAAAACAGGAGGATACAATTTTTATAATAATAGAATAGGTTTCCAATATAATCAAAGGAGCATTTAATGGAACGGTTAATCCTTGAATTCATTCATTTTTTGAAGGGGCTGTCCTATTCCGGCATTGTTATTGCCCTTACCTTTGAGTTTGTACCCGCAGAGCTCGTACTTCCGTTAGCAGGCTACTGGGTCTTTCAGGGGGACTTCCAGCTGATTCCGACCATCCTTGCCGGAACGATCGGCGGTACAACCGGCCCTCTTACTTTGTACCTGCTGGGCAGATACGGCGGCAGACCTTTTATCGAAAAGTATGGAAAATATTTTTTCATTCGCTCCCACCAGCTGGACGCATCGGATCGTTTTTTTGAGAAATATGGCGGCGGAGTAGCCTTTTTCGGAAGATTTTTGCCTGGTGTAAGGACGTTAATTTCAATCCCCTGCGGCATAGCCAAGATGAATGTCATCAAGTTTTCAGTGTATACCTTTTTGGCCATGCTGCCTATTACATCCCTATATGTTTATTTGGGATATAAACTAGGCCCTCAATGGGAACATGTAGCTCCTTTGGCCAAGCAATATATGATGCCGATTTCCCTTGTGATCGTGGTAGGAATACTTGTCTACGTTGTAATCAAACGCAAACTGAGGCCTGCTTAAGAATACTTGTCTCCTTGTTAGAAAATATATCGCTTATACCGAAACGAGCATTCAGGAATCCATAGCATTGACAGCAAATCATCCCGCACTTATCAAGTACGGGATGGTTTTTTTGATAAATTATTGGTGAATGTGCGTTTTGTTATTCCTCTTCAACCGTCGCGACCGGAGCAGGGGCAGGGGCTTTGAAAATCTCCACTTTGCGAATGCGGTGACGGTCTCTTTCCTTGACGACAAAAGTCAACCCATTGAATTCCCACTTGCCGCCTTTCTTAAGAGCGGGATTTTGATTGTATAACCAGCCGCCGATCGTATCAAAATCATCATCTTCAAATGATGCCTGGAACAGTTCACCAACCGCGGTCAAAGGAACTTTACCGTCAACGATGATATGCTCGTCATTGATTTTTTCGACATCGGGTTTTTCTTCGGTATCAAATTCGTCCTGAATTTCACCGACAATTTCTTCAAGAATATCTTCTATAGTGATAAGGCCTGATGTACCGCCGTATTCGTCAAGCAGGATTACCATGTGCACCTGCTGCTTTTGCATCAGCTTCAACAGCTTTTGAATTGGCGTGGCTTCCGAAACCGAGAGAACGGGCTGCAGCAGGGTCGTCAGTTCAATATCAGGCTGAGTGCTGCGTTTTAGGAACAGCTGTTTGGTATTGATGAAGCCGATGACATTGTCCTTCTCCGTATCAATGACTGGAAAACGGGTAAATTGTTCTTCCTTGATAATCGCCATGTTTTGTTCATGGGTATTCTGCACATCCAGACATACCATGTCCGTACGCGGCACCATAATTTCACGGGCAAGCATTTCGTCGAACTCAAAAATCCGATTGACATATCCATACTCGGATTGATTAATGTTTCCGCTCTTGTAGCTTTCGGATAAAATGATGCGCAGCTCCTCTTCCGTATGCGCTTCCTCATGCTCTTTAGCCGGTCTTAATCCGAACAGCCGGATCAATTTGTTTGCCGACCCGTTCAGGAGCCAAATAAAAGGATACATGACTTTATAGAAGAAAATCATCGGAGGAGCACAAATGCTGCTGCCCATTTCAGCTTTTTGAATCGCGAGCGATTTTGGCGCAAGCTCACCAACAACCACATGTAAAAAGGTAATCAAGGAAAAAGCTACGATAAAGGATAAGAGGGAAACCATTTCAGCCGGCAGAAAACCGGAAAATACAGGATACAGCAGTTTCTCGACGGTTGGCTTTCCGAGCCAGCCAAGTCCAAGGGCTGTAACGGTAATACCCAATTGGCAGGCGGACAAGTATCCGTCAAGGTTACTTGTGACTTTTTGAACGGCCAGCGCGTTTCTTCTGCCCTCCATGACCATCTGGTTCACTCGGCTGGGTCTTAGCTTTACGATAGCGAACTCGGTGGCTACAAATAAAGCGGTAGCGAGGATAAGCACAACGATGAGTACTAAATTAAGGGTAATCATACCAATCTCCTTTTTGGTTCATCTCATACTACAAGATCATTAATAAGTTCTTATGAACTCATATTATAAAAGTTCATTAAAACTTTCAAACTCGATTTTTGCTGAAAACATGCTGAATTTAACCGAAAATCACTCGGAATTCGGTTTAATAGGGTATAAATCTTTGTTTATATAGAATTTTGGCCCTCTTTATTTTTTTCGGAATTAGGCAAAAAATAAATTATTCCAAAATGAAACCTTTCTTCAGAAGCCCCGTAATATCATACAAAGCCGCATGAGATAAAGACTCCGATTCGGTATCCTTCATGCAGGCGGACTCCAAAGGGGAGTAGCTGTACAATAAAGTCGTCATTTCGAGAACCTTCTCCGGCTTTATTGGCAACGATTCGTTGTTAGCGAGACCTTTGCCTGGTATAGGTAAAGGTCTCTTTTTGTGACCTTTACCTTCCGGGTAAAGGTTTTTTTAATTCTTAACTTAAACATGAGGGAGTGGGTCAGATGGAATTTTCAGTATTGTTGGAGTATGGATGGGTATTATTGATTCTAATCGGGATTGAAGGGCTTTTGGCAGCGGATAATGCATTGGTCATGGCGATCATGGTGAAGCATCTGCCGGAAAAGGAAAGAAAAAGAGCACTCTTTTATGGATTGGCCGGAGCCTTCGTGTTCCGATTCGCTTCCCTTTTCGCCATTTCCTTTCTGGTGGGCGTGTGGCAGGTTCAAGCGATCGGAGCATTATACCTTCTCTTCATCGCTTTAAACCATATCTTTAGAAAGCTTGTCATGAAAAAAGCTAACGAGCGTGCGGCAGTAGAGCCTGGGTTGAAGACGGAAAAGAAAGGCTCCGGGTTTTGGACAACGGTCATCAAGGTAGAGCTTGCGGATATCGCGTTTGCGGTAGATTCGATTTTGGCGGCCGTCGCACTCGCTGTCGCTCTTCCCAAAACCAACCTTCCACAAGTCGGGGGCATGGATGGCGGACACTTCTGGGTGATTTTCACAGGTGGATTTATCGGCTTGCTCATTATGCGTTTCGCGGCCTCCTTCTTCGTTAATCTGCTCCACCGCAAGCCGGGACTGGAGATCGCAGCCTTCTTCATTGTAGGCTGGGTAGGGGTGAAGCTGTCCGTGTATACCCTCTCTCATCCGGCATTGGCCATTCTGCCACAAGGCTTCGCAAGCTCGACGGCTTGGAAAATCACTTTTTATTCGGTCTTGGTATTCATCGCGGTCAGCGGCTGGTTCTTGTCTAAAGAAAAGAACGAGGAAGCAAAATCTGCAGAAGCTGCACATTAATCGGCCATCCTCACATACTTGAAGGGCACTCCGGTGCCCTTCGCTGTTTTTACGGCTGCGGATTGACAAGCGGTGCGATTCGGTTATAATAAGCATAAGATTTGGACAAGGGAGAATGCTATGAAGACTAAAGGTATGATCGAGGCCGAGGTCAGCAGAGCATTAACCCAGTGGGAAAAGGATTTTTTGGGACGCGGTTCCGTCGAGGTCAGGACAGACATCATTCGCAATATGATTGTGGTCATGCTAAAGGGAGTGCTGACTCCCGCCGAGAAGCTGCTGGCAGAGCAAAAGGACGGTATGCTTTCGGTCAAAAAGATTCGGTCCGATTTGGTGGAAGCGGGAGTGAACCAGCTCGAATCGCTGATTTATGAGATCACCGGCTGTCGAGTCGTTTCGTTTCACACCGATATTTCGACGCGTACAGGCGAACGGATCATGGTGTTTATGTTAGATGAGAGCCTGGGCGAAGGCTGGCCAGCCAAACGATAATCAGCCAGGAGATCAACAAGGCGCCGCATAACGGCGAGTTGAAGATAACCGGCAAATATCTGATTCATGCAAGAAAGCTTGCGTGGAATCGGACATTTGCCGGTTTTTTGTTTTTAATCTACAAGAAATGGGTGGAGGAAATACTAATGTTTGATATTTTTATCGCGAATATGACATCGCCGGCCGTTCTGTTTTTTGCTCTGGGGCTGATAGCTTCCCAATTAAAGTCTGATTTGAAAATTCCAAAAGGATTAAGCGAGACACTAAGCATTTATCTCTTGGTAGCTATCGGTTTAAAAGGGGGGATCGAACTCTCAAAATATCCGTTGTCCGTGCTGGTTAACCCGATCGCGGGAGGTCTTTTGCTCGGTATGGTGATTCCGCTATTGACGGTATTCGTATTGCGGATGCTCAAGCTGGACATCTATAATGCCGTGGCCTTGGCTGCGACTTACGGCTCGGTGAGCATCGTGACCTTTGGCGCCGCGGTAGATTTTTTGGAGAAAACAGGTACTGCCTATGAGACCTATATGAGTGCGGTAGTGGCGATTATGGAGCTGCCTGCGCTCGTGATTTCACTCATCCTGCTAAACATGTTCAAAAACGCTGCCACGTCGAGCTCTGTTGCTCCTGCGAAATTATATTCCAGCATCCTGCCGGTCTTTCGCAAGGGGATTAATTTCCATATTATTAAGGAATGCCTTTCCGGCAAAAGTGTTCTGTTGCTGCTTGGAAGCTTAATGATCGGCCTACTGTCCGGCCAAGACGCGCTGCCGATCGTTCAACCGCTTTTTATAGATCTTTACCGCGGGTTCCTGCTGCTGTTCTTGCTGAGCATGGGAATCGTATGCGGCGCTCAAATCAGCGGGCTGAAACAGAACGGCTACCTGCTTATCGGATTTGCTTTAGCCGCGCCGCTGCTGTATGGAACGTTAGGAATAGCGATCGGAAAAGCAGTGGGCCTATCGATCGGCAGCAGCATGCTCATGGGAACTTTGGCCGCCAGCGCCTCCTATATTGCTGCCCCCGCCGCGTTAAAGTCCTCCGTTCCGGAGGCCAATCCTTCGATTTACTTGGGTTTAGCGTTAGGCGTGACCTTTCCTTTGAATCTGGCTGTCGGCATTCCTTTCTACCTATGGCTTGCACAAGCGCTGTATTCATAAATCACGCTTTGCCGCTGCCATCCCCGGAATGAACTGAAGATAAAAAAGAGCTGACGCGCTGTTCGCGTCAGCCCCCGAAGGACTCCCGGAATGCTCTGCCGAGCACATCGGGCTCTACGTTCCATATAACGGCGATTTCTCCGCATACGTTATCATCGAACCAATCCGCGAGCACCTTGCGGTTGCTGCCGTGCTCGGCGATAAAAGGGAGGTTCAGCATCACCTTTTTATAATACAATTCGTCAGCCTGCTTGATCAGCTCGGGAGCAAAATAGCCCCCCATCCTTTTCCGTGCCCGGTACAGCTCGCGGCTGCAGGTGCGGCGGATTTGCCGCGCGGACGGCAGGGGCTGGTTATGCTTCAACTTGTTGTCAGGGTTCATGAGTCGGCACACTCCTTCCTTGCTTTATGCTATGCGCAAGGAGGGGGTGCGGGTACTCATGAATGCTCCGGCCGTTCCCGTTTGCGGGCTATTCGTCCACGACCAAATAGCCGATCATGGGGCCGTTATGAGCGATATCGGGGTGCGTCAGACATACGATCCGGTAAATGCCGGGCTTGTCGGCACGGAAGGAAACGACGGTTTCCTGCCCTTTTTTTACCTCGCCTTTAATATTCATTCCGTCAATGATAAAAGGATGGCTGGCCCCGTTCACACCGTATATGCTCAGGCGGATGCGTTCCCCCTTTTTCACATAAACGGTACCGGGATCCCACCGGTAAGCTTCAATCGTTTTGCCGTCCGGCCCGGTCGTCTTGAATTCGCCTGTCACCAGGTTGATGGTACGTTCAGGCGCGTTGGAGCTCATGACGGTGCGGATATCGTCCTGCTCCCAGAAAAGCAGGGCGGCAGCGGCCAACAGTACGGAGGCGGCTCCGATCTTCAATGCTTTCATTTTCTTCCTGCTTACCACGAATACTTTGGTCATGGATATCACCTATAGGGATAAGGATAGTTTGTACCAATGTATGCGGGGACTTGTCTGATCATGACATCGATTCCGGCGGGATCGACCCGGCACCGCATTTGCAGGAGCACGGGAGGATGCGGTATGAATAAGCGTGTGCTAGAATAAAATAGGCTGCATAGACAAGAACAACAATCTGCGAAAAAAAGAAAGAGGCTGGAGAATCATGGGTGAGCTGCTGCATGGCTTGGTGCTTTCGGCATTGGCGTTTGTGGAGGGACTAGGCGTTTGGGGTATTCTGATCGGCTTGATGCTGGAGGTTATTCCAAGTGAAATTGTGCTTGCGTATGCCGGTTATTTGATCTCACGCGGGGAGATTTCGCTGTTGGGGGCCATCATTTTCGGACTCCTCGGCTGTTTGATCCAGCAGGTGATCTTGTATTGGATCGGACGCTATGGTGGTCGGCCGGCATTGGACAAATTCGGTAAATTTTTGCATCTGAAAAAAAAGCACCTGGACATCGCGGAAGGCTGGTTCAATCGCTATGGTCCGGTCATGGTGTTTCTGGCCCGTTTCATCCCGGTGCTGCGGCAGGCGATTTCCATTCCGGCAGGGATGGCGCGTATGCCGTTGGCCAAATTTATGTTCTACACCACGCTCGGCACCATCCCATGGGTTATCATTTTTGTTTATCTCGGACGTTCGCTGGGTGATAATTGGGAGCAGATCAATCAGGTGGCCGGTCCGTATGTGAAACCTTTTATTTTTGCGGCTGTCGTTCTGGCTGCGTTATATATTATCATCAAATGGACGAATCGCAACAAAGCTGTACCAAGATAAGCAAAAGGCCAAGTTTGTTTGGTTCCCGTTCCGGTTGGAGCGGGCCCTTTTTTTTTGGTACAATAACCCATAGCAGCACATCTTTGAAGGAGGAATGGATTCCGATGAGCAAAAATTTAAGCAGCAAGCTTCGCAAAGGGCTGTCCCCGCAGCAGTTTATGGACGGGATGACCAAGAACCAGGAAAAATTCAAAGAGTGGTACGACCTGTTCAAGTGGGAAAATGAAGAGGATAAGGAATTTTTTGAATCGCTGAATAACCGCGATGACCTCCGCTGCCTTATTTTGGCCGCCGATTGGTGCGGCGATGTCGTACGCAATGTGCCGGCCGTTTTCCGGGCATTGGAAATTTCCGGTATCCCTACGGAAGTGTTGATCAAAGAAGAGCATCCGGATGTGATGGAGCAGTTTCTGACCATGGGCGGAGAGGCGATCCCGATTATTATTTTCACTGATTTCAGCGGATTCGTGCTGGGACAGTGGGGACCGCGTCCGGAGCATGTACAGGCGGTTATGATTGAGTTCAAACAAAATAATCCGGACCGCGAAGCGGCCGATTATCAAGATAACATCAAGATCGCGCGTGAGGAAATGGGCCGTCGGTACGGTGAGGGGACCGGGTATCAGACGGTTATTGTAAAAGAACTGCGCGAGCTGCTGTCCTCCTTCTAAGCGATGACGATGGAAACAAAGGAACTTATCATTGAGTCGTTTTCTCTCGGGCCTCTGCAGACGAACGCTTACTTGATCTCGCTCCCCGGCGAGAACAAAGCGGTGGTCATCGATCCCGGCATGAACCCTAAGCCGCTGCTCAAGCGCGCAGCCGACATGGAGATTGAAGCGATTCTGCTGACGCATGCCCATTTTGATCACATCGGCGGTGTGGAGGAACTGCGCCGTTTGAAGGGCTGTCCAGTGTATTTACATGATGAAGAGGCGGATTGGCTGGTGAATCCGAAGAAGAACGGCTCCGCCAGATGGCCTGATCTGACCGAACCGATCACTACCGATCCTGCCGAGCATGCACTGGCCGACGGGCAGAACTTATCGGTGCTGGGTCTCAGCTTCAAAGTGCTTCATACCCCGGGGCATTCTCCGGGAAGCGTCAGCTTCTTGTACGGCAAGCATTTGTTCGGCGGGGACGTGTTGTTCAAGCTATCCGTGGGACGTACGGATTTGCCGGGCGGAAGTCACCAGGAGCTGCTGGATTCGATCCACGGCAAGCTGTTCGAGCTGCCTGACGATACCATCGTATACCCTGGGCACGGCCCGAAGACCAGCATTGGCTATGAACGGGAGCATAATCCGTATGTATAAACCAAGGCGTCTTTCATTCTGCTGGAAACAGCAGGGTGGGGGCGCTTTTTTTATCCTTCCAAGATGGCGAATGTCTATTTTTCCAAGCATAGGTGAACACCGTGTTCCCGTTAGGTACCTCTCCATAGACTAATGGTGTGTTCAGATAAGAGCACTTAAAGGGTTCCAGGAACGCTCGAAAGCACAAGAATATGAGAAATGATGCTTCATTCTTGTGCTCTCGTCAAATTTAACGGAGGTGTTCACCTTATGGAAAAGTATCAACCTATGGCTATGCCTAAAGCGACCGTTGCTCCGATGGCTTATGCTCCGATGGCGGCTCCCATGCCTGCTCCGATGCCGAACATACCGGCACCGACTGCCGTATCGCCCGCAGCAATGCCTGCCTATCCCGCGCCGGTCAATGTGCTCGCAACCCATGAGACAATCAACATCTATGCTCCGAAAAAGCATTACCATCACCATCACTGGTTAGGCCACGGCTATACTTCAGCGGGTATTATTTTGGTGCTTTACATCCTGCTGGTGATTGTTCTGCGGAGCATGTATCGCTTCTGAAGCTTCGTGAGCACAGGCGGTAACGCTCGGTAGTCGGATACCGGCTCCACCGCCACGCGTCAAGGCTCCCTGCGGCAGCGAACAGCTCATGCATATACGTGTGCTGAGTCCGCAGCCAACTATGAATGACATACGGTCATTTAAAGGTGCACAGGGGGCCTTGCGAGGGTGGATGGAATACAAAACAATGAAGAAAAGGGTTGACATTAGCAATATGAATCCATATGATTTAAACAAATGTTTAATTAAAACAAACGTTTAGATCAGTACATAAATGAAGGAGAGAACCATCATGCTTCAAGCTTTACAAGCGTATTTGAAAAAGCCGGCTACGAGGATCGGCATCATCACCGCGGTAATGTTTCAAGTCATATTCAGCCTGATTTGGATGACCGGGTACGCCGGTGTGACTGAGAATTCGAAGCAGCTGAAAATCGCTGTCGTCAACGATGATCCGGGTTTCGGACAAACAGTGGAAGAGCAGCTGGCGAAATCGCTGCCGTTTCAGCTCATCGGCGAAAGCTCGGAGGATAAAGCCAGGGACATGCTGAACGGGCGTGAGGTGCAGATGGTGCTGCATATCCCTGCGGATTTTACCAAGCAGCTGCAAACCCCGGGTCAGCAAGCGAAGATCAACTATATCATCAATGAATCCAACCCGGCTTTGATCAAGAGTATGATGCAGACTGTAGCGGGCGGCGTGACCGCCTCGGTGAGCAAGGAAACCACGGCGACAGGCGCTCGGGCCATTCTGGCACAAGCCCATATTCCTGCGCAGGAGGCCGCGGCTATGGCACAGGGGCTAACCGATAAAGTCGCCTCCAATGTCGAGCTTACGAATCCGGTTCAGGGGATGAATAACCAAATGGTTCCGATGATGATGGTGCTCGCTTCCTTTGTCGGCGCGATGATTATGGGTATGAATCTGCAGCAGGCAACGGGCATGCTCGGAGCGGGTTATTCCAAAGGGAGCAAATTCGGCGCGCGCGTCTTTATCAATGCGGTGTCGGCTGTCCTGATTGCACTCATCGGTTCTTCGCTGGTGGCTGCATTGGGAGGACAGATGGCTTCCGGCTTTTTGACTTTTTGGATGTTTCAGGCCTTGTTCCTGATGACATTCATGTTCTTTTCGCAGATGTTTCTCATCGTTTTCGGCATGGCCGGCATGCTCTTTAACATCTCCATGCTGTCGATTCAACTGGTATCCTCGGGTGCCATGGTTCCGCGTGAGCTTCTGGGCGGCTTTTACTTTACCGTCAGCCAATACCTGCCGGCCACTTATGCGGTGGAAGGCGCGATGAATCTGTTATTCGGAGGTTCGGGGGCAGGGAGCGATGCCGCTGCATTGACTTTCATCATGCTGATCTGCGCAGCGGTCGGGCTTTTGGCATCATTGCTGCGCAAGGAAACCGGCGCGGTCCTGGCTGCAGCAGACAAGCCGAAGTCGGCGAAAACCGCAGTGACAGGAGCATAACCTATGACTATGACCGGGACGTAAGACAGAGCTCCTTCGGGTCTTTGACTTGCACTGTTGGAGAGAAAGCCGGATAATGAAGTTAATCAATCCGGGAAAGGGGGATGATGATGTCACAGACCGAATCCGATATGAAAATCCGCATACTTCTTTCGGCCAAAAAGCTGTTTGCCAAACAAGGCTTTGACGGTACCAGCGTACGGCAGATCTGTGAGGATGCGGGCGCTAACGTTGCTCTCATCTCTTATTATTTCGGAGGCAAAGAGAAGGTGTTCCGGGCTCTTTTCGAATCCTTCTTTCCCGGTCATCATATGGCTCAGTTTGAGGACATTTTGCAGGATCCGGTGGAAGGATTGAAGCTGATCGTTCAAGAAGTTATCCGCTTCAGCATGACGGATACGGAGCTTAGCACCATTTTACAGCAGGAAATTACAATGAATTCTCCGCGTAAGCCGATCGTGACCTCGTTTACTTATCCCGTTTGGTCCAAGGTTCGGGAGCTGCTGGACCAAGGGAGGAAGGAAGGACGGTTTCAATTCGATTCGTTGGATCATGCCCTGATGATGGTAATCGGCATGGTTTTGGTCCACAAGAAATATGATTCGTTTCAGCCGCTGCTCTCCACTATGGAACACGATCCGGATTTGATTGGGAAGCATAGCTGGGAATTTATCCTGCGCGCCCTTGGGGCAGCCGGGTCATCCGCCTAAATCGTTCGGGCGTTTTTTTGCATACAATAAATGGAAATCCGGAGGAACGATTAGAGGGTGATGGATGATGTTGAACAGGTTCCCTGTGCTAATCCGCAATGTGAACGAAGGCCTTGATGAAGTCATCAGCGCGCTGGACAAAATGAGCTCGATCTACCAGTCGGCGGAACAGATGTCTCCAATCCTAAAAAAAATTGCCCGGCTGATTAACGAATCCCAAGCGCCAACAGGAAAACCGCTGCAGTTAAACGGGGCGAAAAACGGGAGAAGCTCCGTCTCCGCAGCCAGAAAAAGAAAGCGCCAGACAGGCCGCAGACCCAAATCGAAAAGTTGGATATAAACCGGAAGGAAAGTGAGGACAGGTCACTTTCCTTTTTTCATCGTATAGTCGGCTGCGGCAGCTGAGATCTCGGATAGGGAGATACGAGTGCCTGGACGAAGTCATCGCGCATTTACTCACAGCCCGAGCTGAACCATTCGAAATCGCCTACGACCACTCGCTGCACCAGATTAGCGGAGCAGGATTCACTGGCTTGCCTCCACGATATGCTGCATGCTTCAGCGGTTTAATAGGACGCAGCTTGCGGCGCGAAAAGCATAGTCTCATGAACGGAGACGGTTTCCAATGAAGGAAGGGCAGCGGGAGTTTTTTTGCTCCAAGGAGATAGGAATATTCGTGTTTTGGTAAAAAGTTGATATCTGAAAATGTAAAAGTTTATACTTTTACAGGTTGAATACGAACATTTTTTGAATATGCCATTGACAATATTCAAAGAGTGACTTATGATACTTTTTGTGTTCACAATCTTATACTTACCTTACCGATCGTATATCCTTGACAATACGGGTCAAGGGTTTCTACCAAGGAACCGCAAATTCCTGGCTACGAAGAGGGCGCTTTGCCGCACCTTTTCGAAGCCGGGATTTTTTTGTTGCGTTCATTATGCTAAGGAGGCAAACGAACCGATGAATAACCGTTACGATGTTATTATTGTTGGAGCCGGACCGGCTGGAATTTTCGCAGCATACGAGCTGACGCTGAAAGCGCCTCGGCTCAAAGTGCTGCTGATCGATAAAGGACACGATATTGACAGTAGAAGATGTCCCATCCTGGAGGAAAAAATTAAATTATGCCCGCCGCCTGCAGGCAAAAAAGAGTACGCCGGCTGTTTACCGGCTTGCTCGATTACCGGCGGCTTCGGCGGAGCGGGAGCGTACAGCGACGGCAAATTCAACATTACGACCGAGTTCGGGGGCTGGCTGACGGATTATCTCCCACCATCGCGCGTGCTTGATTTGATTCGCTATGTGGACGACATCAATCTTCAACACGGGGCAACAGAGAACGTAACCGATCCGACGACCCAAGTGGTCCGCTCCATCGAGCAGCGGGGTTATGCGGCCGGATTGAAGCTGTTACGGGCTCAGGTAAGGCATCTGGGCACCGAGCAAAACCTGGAAATTTTGCGGTCCATCAACGCTTGCTTGAAAACCAAAATCGATATGCAGTTCAAGACCGAGGTAGCCGATCTGCTGACCGTAAAGACAAAGGACGGGCACCGCATCCAAGGCATCGTTCTTAAGAACGGTGAAGAAATCGAAGCTGACAAGGTGCTGGTCGCTCCCGGCCGGGACGGGTCGGCTTGGCTCACCGAGGTGCTGCGCAAGCGGCGGCTCAAAATGTACAACAATCAGGTGGACGTAGGCGTACGGGTGGAAACGTCCGATGTGGTGATGCGCGAAATCAACGAGCATTTATATGAAGGAAAATTCATTTTTAATACGTCGGTCGGTACGCGGGTTCGCACCTTCTGCAGCAATCCTTCGGGGCATGTGGTTGTAGAAAATCATTCCGGCGTGATGGCCGCTAACGGCCATGCCTATAAAGACCCGGCTCTCGGTTCAGCCAATACGAACTTTGCGCTGCTGGTGTCGCACCGGTTTACGGAACCGTTCGATAAGCCGAATGAGTATGCGCGGGAAATTTGCGAGCGGGCCAACGATTTGTCCGGCGGCGGTGTCATCGTGCAAAAATACGGCGATATTATCCGGGGCAGACGCTCCACGGAAGCGAGAATCAAGGAAGGTTTTCTTGAACCGACGCTCAAAGAAGCCGTTCCGGGCGATCTGGGTCTGGTGCTTCCTTACAATACGATGAAGAGCTTGATCGAGATGGTGGAGGCGCTGGATAAGGTGACTCCGGGCATCGCATCCGAGCATACGCTGTTCTACGGCGTGGAAGCCAAGTTTTACTCGGCAAGGCCTAAACTGACTGAGCGGCTGGAAACGGAGATCGAAGGCCTGTACTGCGGCGGGGACGGAGCAGGCATTACGCGGGGGCTGGCGCAGGCGGGCGCGGCAGGCGTATGGGCTGCCCGCAGCATAATAGAAAAGATATAGGAAGCAAATGACAAGGCCGAGGGCGGTAATTTTCCCTCGGCCTTGTCATTTGCTTTTCCTATTGGCTTACGGTTTTGTTGTACTGTTGAATGCGGGAGGAGATTTCCTTTGCCGCTCCATCGAGAGCTTCCTTCGGCGGTTTTTTGCCGTTGAGGACTTCCTCGATCGCCCCTTCGGTGAGCTGGCGGGCTTCAGGGAATACGCCCATGACCGCGCCTTGCGTGGCCTTGTTCGCTTTGGTTTGATGAAGCTGGTCTACCGCCGTTTTGAACTGCGGATATTTGGTCATGTTATCTTTTACGAGCTGTTCGTCATAGGCCTTTTTCGTAATCGGGAAGTAGCCTGTATTGACAGACCAGTAGGCTTGCTGCTTCGGATCGGTCAGGAATTTGATGAATTCCCAGGCGCCCTTCTGCTCGGCTTCGGACCGGTTGTTCAGGATGTATAAGCTCGCGCCGCCTACGATCACGCCGCCGTCTTTAGCGTCTTTAGGCTTAGGAAGGAAGGCGGTGCCGACTTCGAATTTGCCTGCGGCAGCGTTCACGATTCCGCGCAAGGATGCGGTGGAGTCCAGCGTCATGGCGATTTGTCCGGCTGCGAAAGCTTTTTTCGTATCGTCGGTTTTGCGGCCCAGATTGAGCATCGTTTTGTCGTCGATCATTTGCTTCCACCACGTCATAGTCTTGACGCCCGCATCGCTTCCGAGCATCGAATCCATAGCCGGGCTTGTCCGACCATTACCGTTATTGACGAGCTCGGCCCCCTGGTTGGCGAAGAACTGCTCCATGAACCAGCCGTAGATCGCGAAGGATGCGCCCGTTTGTCCGTCCTTGGTCAGCTTTTTGGCGGCTTCCGCTACTGCTTCATACGTGACCGGCGGCTTTTCCGGATCGAGACCGGCCGCTTTAAACATATCCTTGTTATAGTAAAGGATCGGGTTGGATGTGTTAAAAGGCATCGAATACAGCTTGCCGTTGAAGGTGTAGTAGTTAAGAATGTTTTCTTCCAGTGCGGATACGTCGAATTTCTCCGCATCGATAAACTGCTGCATCGGGGTGATCGCTTTGGAATCGATCATGAACCGGCTGCCGATCTCATACACCTGGATCAGCGCAGGGCCGCTCTTGGAGTCCATGGACGCTTTCATTTTGTTCAAGCTTTCATCGTAAGTGCCTTGAAATACCGCTTCGACCACGACATTCTTTTGCGAGGCGTTAAAGTCGGCGACCAGCTTATCTACCGCTTTGCCGAGCTCTCCGCTCATCGAGTGCCACCAGACGACTTTTACCGGTTCAAAGGACTTTGGAGTCTCTGTGCCGCTTTGAGGCTTGGCGTCGCCGCTGCCGGTCGTCATCCCGCCGCACGCTGCCAAAAACAGCATGACAAAGGCAAGCAGGAGCGTAATAGAGGATTTTTTGTTCTGCAGTACATGTTTAAAAGGCTTCATTACGGTTGATCTCTCCCTTGAATAATTTATATTTTGAGCGCCGGCCGGTCCTTAAGGAAGGCCAATGGCGCGTTCTATTACCCTTTGACCGCTCCGGCGGTCATTCCTTGTACCAGCTGCTTAAGACCGAGCGCCAGAAGAATCAATGTTGGAAGCATAACCATGACGACACCGGCGAGCACCAGGTTCCACGAGGTCATTTCCTCGAATTGAAGCATACTGATGCCGATTTGTACTGTACGCATCGCTTCACCGTTCGTGATAAGCAGCGGCCACAGGTACATATTCCAATGCGTCAGGAACGAATAGACGGCGAGCGTAGCCAGTGCAGGTCTGGACAAAGGCAGGACCAGCCGCAGGAAGCTTCGCAGATGGCCGCAGCCGTCGATTTTGGCGGCTTCGAACAGCTCGCTCGGGAGCTGCAGAAAAAATTGGCGGAGCAGGAACGTTCCGAACGCCGTGGCGAGAAACGGAACGATCAAGCCCTGATACGTATCGAGCCAGCCCCAGCTTTTGACCGTTAAGTAATTGGGGATGATCGTAACCTCCCACGGAATCATCATCGTGGACATAAAAAGGGCGAATAGCGCCGATTTCCCCTTAAAACGAAGAAAGGCGAAGGCGTATGCGGCCATGCTGGCCGTAATGAGCTGCCCAAGCATGATGACGCCGGAGACGAAAAAGCTGTTTGCGATGAACCGTCCCACCGGAATCAGCTGCGTTACCGTCAGGTAATTTTCAAAGTTCAGGCTACCGGGAAGCAGCCTGGGCGGATAGGAGGCCGACTCCGCGTTGGTCATCATGGCGGCCGACAGCGTGTACATGATCGGGTACAGTATGATGACCGCAGCTATCGTCAGAACCGTATAGATCAGCGTATTTTGCAGACGGGACGTCATTGGTAATGCACCTTCCTTTCGAACAAGCGGAATTGTACCACCGTCAGGATCAGAATGACCGCAAACAGTACAAGCGCCTGCGCGCTGCCGATGCCAAAGCGGAAATTGACGAACGCATCCTGATAGATATTGAACACGATGACGTCGGTGCTGCTCATGGGTCCGCCTTTGGTCAAGATGTGAATTTGCCCGAAAGATTGAAAGGCCCCGATCACGGAAACGATTCCCACAAAAAAGAGAGTGGGCGAAACGAGCGGCAGGGTGATGCGGACAAAGGTGCGAAGCGGTCCGGAGCCGTCGATCCTGGCGCTGTCATAGATGTCCTCCGGCACGCCTTGAAGCCCGCTGAGCAGGACAATATAGTTGAAGCCCAGATTCATCCAAACGGTCATGATAGAAACTGATACCAGGGCCCAGGCCGGGTCGGTCAGCCAATTTACGGGGTACAAGCCTGCCAGGGTAAGAAAATAATTGAGTGTCCCGAGGCTCGGATGATACAGCATCATCCAGATGACGGAGCCGGTGCCGACGGAGATGGCTACGGGAAGCGAGAAAATGAACCGGAACCCGCGCATCCCACGCAGCTTGTTATGTGTAAGTGCGGCCAAAAGAAGCGCTAGGAAAATGGAGGCGGGCACGGTCAGAAGTGTAAACGAGAGCGTCACCTGCAGGCTTTTCATAAAGGCGTCCGAAGCGAACAGCTCTTTGAAATTATCGAGACCGGCAAATGCCGCTATTCTTCCGCGGGGATCGGTCAAGTGAAGGCTGAGATACACCGATTTAAGCAGCGGATAAAACAAAAACACGCCGAACAGCAGCAAAGACGGAGCCAAGAAGCCGTAGGCCAATGCCTGTTCCTTGAATCGAACGGACCGAAGTGATTGAAGCTTAAAGCCTTTGGGAAGCGCAAGTTTCTTTTTTTTCATGGTCCTGCGTGCCAAAGCGTTGTTTTCCAGCATGGACATGAAGGAACTCCTTTCCGGGATCGTTTGCTTCTAAATCCATGATTCATTGTAGCGGGTTCATGTTTTCCCTGAGTTAATTGGAAGTAAATCCTTTGTTGAGGTAAGCGGGGAATTTACAATGTGTTAATAAAGTTGAGGGGCAGATTAAGAGTGATGTGAAATAAAAAAAGACTTGAACAATTTGGAAAATCATGTTATTTTATATAAAAATCCATACTTCGTGCGGAAGAACCGCCTTATGTCATGCTGATTCAGCATGCGTAAGGCGGTTTTTTGCCGTTCCGGGAACGGCTTGCGAAAGGAAGGTCGGGTGAATTATGGACAGGATACCTAAGGGATTGAACCCCGGCGATGTGCTGGCTGGACGCTATCGGATTGCTGCACGGCTTGGCAGAGGGGGGATGAGCAGCGTGTTTTTGGCGGACGATTTGAAGCTGAAGGGAAAGCGATGGGCCGTGAAGGAAACCTATGTGGGCGACGTTTTCTCTCTTGGAGAAGACCGGGAGCAAGCGGCCAAGCGCAAGCATATTCTGCTGTCGGAAGCGGAGACGATGAGCCGGCTCAGCCACCCTAATCTTCCCGATATCGTGGATTATGTTCCGCCTACCCGGCATGGTTTCCTTTATCTGGTGATGGATTATATCGAAGGGGAGACGCTGCTGCAGCGTTTTGAAAAGCAGGGGAAGCGGATGACGGAGAAGCAGGTCGCCGAGCTGGCGCTGCAGCTGTGCGATCTGCTCGATTATCTGCATTCGATTCGTCCGGAGCCGATCATCCACCGTGATTTGAAGCCGTCCAATCTGATGCTCGACGCCGGCGGGCGGCTTCGTCTTATCGATTTCGGCACGGCGCGCAGCTACAAAACGGACCGGCAGGCGGACACCGTCTGCATCGGAACGATCGGCTTTGCCGCTCCCGAGCAGCTGGAGGGACGGCAGAGCGACCCGCGTACCGATCTGTACGGGCTTGGAGCGCTGATGTTTTTTCTTTTGAGCGGCGGAGAGTACTACAGCGCTCAAAGCTCTCCCCGCGAAGCGGTTTTGCCCTCGGGGCTTGCGCCGCTCGTGCTGCGCTTGCTGCGTGCAAGCCCCGAGGGCCGCTGCGCGAGCGCCCGCGAGGCAGGGGCCGAGCTGCGGCGCTGGCTCGCGGCACAGCGGCTGCCGGCAGCGCCGCAAGCCGCGCGGGGAGCGGCGTGGACCCCGCCGCTCGTGGTCGCCGTCGGCGCGCTGTACCCCGGCGCCGGGGCTACCTTCGCCGCGCTCGCGCTTGCGCGGCTGCTGCACGATCAGGGCGTGCCGCACGCCTTGATCGAGCCGCCCACGCCGCGTGCGGAGCTCTACGCGCTGCTGCTGGCGGACAAGCATGCGCCGCCGGGATACCGCTGCTACAACGCGGCGGGTGGAGGCTTCAAGCCATCTGTGGAGCATGGGTGGACGGATGGCCATACGCTGTGGCTTCCGGCGGAGCCCGAGGAGGAAGCCGGACCGCCGTCGGGGGATCCGAGCTACTGGTTTAAGCTGTTTCACACTGTCCGCCGCCCGGTTCTGATTGCAGATATCGGCGCGCAGTGGGAGCATCCTGCCGTACAGCAGCTGCTTGATACGGCGACGGATGTGGTCTACACTGCCGATCCGTTCGTGCATAAGCTGGAGCTTCCCGTCGTTTTGCGAGTGCTGCGGCAGCTGCAAAGCTGGACCGGCCCCGGCAGACGTCTGCACTGTATTGCCAACAAAAGTCCGCACACGATGAAAGCCGATGTATGGAGCCGGTTATTGCCTCAGCGTCCGGCGTGCCTGCTGCCTGCTTTGGATATCGGAGTTTTAACGGCGGCCGAATGGAACGGGCGTCTGCCGCACGATGCGCCATCGGTCCGGAGGGCGCTTCGGGATGCGATGCAGCCATGGTTAAAAAGCCTTCTGCCGGGCGAAGTGCGCACCTCCGGCAACAGCGGGGGAAAGCTGCTGCGTTTTTTTCAAAGGAGTCTTTAAGGGAGGATAACATCGATGCAAAGAACGTGGATCGTCGCCCTGCTGGGCTGTCTGCTGATGGCCGGATCCGCAGCGGGGTATTGGCAGTTCATGAAGCATACGGAGCTTCAGGTTGAAACCATGGATACCGTGAAGCCGGTGCGCATGCTCCACAGCGGAGAGGTGATCGAAGCCACCATGCTGCGCAAAGCGGTCATTCCGGTTGCGGCGCACCATCCGGAGGCCGTGACGGATGTCAGTGAACTGATCGGTCAGACGGTGATGGTTCCTATCGCGGACAATGAGGAATTGGTCCTGTGGAAGCTATCGGACCGACGTCTTGTGCCAAAGGAAGGAGAGCGGTATTTCAGCTTCAAAACGGATGCGGCGGCGAATGTGGGCAATATGGTACGGAAGGGCGACCGGGTGGACGTATGGGTGGAGTTTGATGCCCCCAAGCTGATCAAGACCGCCTCTGGAGCCATATGGAGCGTCGGTGCGGTTAAAGTGATCGAGCGGCTCCCGGTCACCGGCGTGAAGACCCCCGAAGGGCCTGAAGTAACCGATACCACAGCTGTGGAAGCGGTCGTGCAGTCAAACCGTCAACAGCTCCAGAATACCCGGTCCAAGCCCAACGGAAAGCCGGAGCTGAACACCTACCTGATGAACGATGAAGTGTACGAGGCTTACGTACTGGGCAGTATTGCCGGCACGATTAAGCTGGCCTTACCTGAATTGACCAAGCCGGGTTTAGACTCCGGGACAGTTACGGAGCTGTTTCGCGAGCTGAAGGCAGCCGATGCGTTTACGCAAACGAAAGGACAAATACAGGTCGGCGGAGAGCTTGATCAGAGTCAGGTCAGCGGTAATGAAAACGCAGGAACAAGCTTACAATCCAAGGAGGTGCAGCCTTCCTCATGACCAAACTATTGCTGGTTCACCCGGGGGCGGATGCTTCAGACCGTCTGAGCGCCCTGCTGGGAAGTGCCCGGGGATACGATATCTGCCATATTCGCAACAAAGATCTGTTCTTGACCCGGCTCGAGGAGTCTTTTGATTGGGTGCTGGTGCATGCCGGAGTATTTTACGATATGTATCCGTGGGAGTGGATGGAGAAACTGGGCCGAACTCAACCGCAAGCACAGGCAGCGATTGCGCTGGACGCATCGGTTTACGATTCGTTTATGCTCGAGGCGATCAGCCGGATGGCCGGTCTGCTTCATTATAGAACCGTACCGATCGGTCTTACCGAAACTGGCATGCTTGAAGCGTTCGCCGCTGTTGTGAATGGGGATCGGAAGGACAGTCCGGACCATCGGGGCGGATCGCTTGCAGCCGTATGGCCTGCGGCGAGCAAAGACGGAGCCACTACGATTGCCGTGAGCACCGCGCTCTCTTTGGCCGCTTCCAGCGGAATGAGCATCGGCCTCATTGACGGCAATCTGCATAATCCGGAGATCCGTTCATTCTTGAATCTGGCCGATTCTAACCATAGCGGATTCAAGCTGCGGCCCAAGCTTCAGACCCAGACGCTTGCCCCAGGCGATTTGATCGATGCGTGCGTATCGTATCGTAAAATCCCGAATCTACACATTCTGACCGGTTCCCGGAGACGGGACACGGCGCTGGATGTGACACCGGAAATGATGACTCATCTTCTTCAAACCGCCAGAGCGGCTTTTGATATTACGATCGTCGACTTGAACTCTTACCCGGATAATGCAGCGACCATCTGTACCGTACGCGAAGCCGATCACCGTTGGCTTGTCGCCCAGAATAACTACGCTTCATTTCAAATGAGCTGGGGGGAGTGGTATGAATGCTACTGGAAATACGCCGGACTCGTACCGGAGGATATTTCGCTTGTTTTGAATCGAACGGTGGCTGAAGATAAGCCCGAACGGATCGCGGAGCTTCTGCGTATGCCCCTTGCCGCTGCCGTTCCGAACCTAGGGGGCGGACTCGGACGCAAAGCGGTCCATGAAGGGAATCCCCTTTATTTGAGCTCGGGAACGGAAAGCTTCTCAGCACAAATCAATGGCTTGGCCGCTCGGCTTGTTCCTAATAACGTACGGGATGGAGCAGCACCTGCATTGGAAACGGTTCGCCGCAGAGGCGGCTTGCTGCAGCGGTGGACCGCGCTTTTTGGTTAAGGGGGTCGGCGTATGAAACCGGATCAATGGACATCTCACCGCATGCAGCCAAGAATTCGTTTTGATGCAGGACACTATTTGAAAGACATGATGCAAGCGCGGCAGACTCAAAACCGACTGGCCGTTCTGCCGTCCCGTTCGGAGCGGAGAATGACGCTCAGGGAAGCCTCGGCCTTAATTTATGAGCATTTGAGCGAACGTTCCAAAAAGGATCAGGCGCTGTACGACGACATTTTGCAGGCTGGACTCGGCGATCCGGCAGCCGGTGCAAGAATGAAAGCCGTCATCGATACCCTCTTAATGGAGTATCGGATCGATATGGATCCGGACACATTGATTTCCCCGCTGTCCCCAACGGAATGTGTGTTTGCCGAAACCTGCGGCGCAGGGCTCATTGAGGATCTGTACCGTTTGCCGGATGTGGAGGAGGTACAGGTGATCGGCTGCGATATTTTTCTGCTTCGGGGAGGAGAAATGACCCGACACCACCGTAAATTCGCGTCCTTGACGGATGTGCTTCTTCTGCAGGATCGTTTGTCGCTCTGCGGTAAAAAGCCGATCAATCAAAGGCAGCCGTTCATCCAGTCTTATATGTGGAATCGCTCTCGGCTTGTGATGACCCGGCCCCCGTATTCCGACGTTCCGAGCATCCATATCCGCAATTTTATTGTCAAGGATGTGACGCTCGGGCATCTCGTTGAGCTTCAAACGCTCGATCCACGGATGGCGCGGCTGCTGCAGCTGTTGGTTCGCTACCATGCGAGCTTTCTCATTGGCGGAGGGACGGCGACGGGCAAAACGACGTTTTTGTTCGCATTGGCACAGGAAATTCCCGAGAATGAACGGATTCGGACGCTGGAAAAGGAATTTGAGGTTGCTTTGCGTGAACGTCTGCGCGGCAAACGGAACATTCTGGCTGTCAGGGAAGTGGAGGAAATCGGGCTCACGATGGAAGAATCGTTCAAGCCGCTGCTTGTGATGAGCCCCCACTGGGTGATTGTAGGTGAAGCCAAAGGCTCTGAGGTGTCCCAGATGGTACAAGGGGCTTTGCGTGGACACGATATGATGGGTACAATGCACACCAAATACCGTGACTCGTTCATCAGCGATGTAATAGACATGATTATGCAGGATGGCCGGCAGCACGATTACAAGGATGCCGCCCGTCGCGCGGCCAGAGCCTTTAACGTGGTGGTCTTCCTGCGGCTGATGCGTTTAAACGGCAAGCATGTCCGCGTAGCTACAGAAATTACGGAGCTGTCCGTGGATGAACATCAGGAGATATGTATCCGGCCGCTGATCGAGTGGGATTATCAACGGCACCTCTGGCGCTTTACCGGAGAGCTTTTTAGCAAACCGTTAATGGAGCATTTGATCGCAAACGGAGCAGATCCGGAGGAATTTCGCGAGCTGGGAGTGTGGGGAGATTGAGTGTATCCGCCGAGCTGCTGCATGGCAGTCTAAAAGGTTTATTGCTCGGAAGCTGGGCCGCCGGTTCGTTTCTTCTGCTTGCTCTTCTATTAAGAGGGGTCAACACTGCGCTTTTACAGAGAAAAAGATTCCGATCGTTCGGGATACGCAGCCATTCTCGAAGGGGGACGTGGTCTTCCATCGCTCAGTTGAAGCCGGTAAAGCATTTGATTGAGGAAATGGAAGTGGCGGAGATGAAGTTCGGCGTAGAGGTCATTCTGGCCTTTATGCTATTGTTGGCACTTACCGGATTTTTTGGATCGGATGCCGCTATGGGACTGCTGCAGCAGCGTTACGCCTATGGGGGCACAAGTACACCCGGCTACCATGTATGGACGCTGAGCGGGGCTGTTGCGATTTTGATCGGATCGCTGCCTTATTTTTACGTCCGGTTTCGGGTACAGCGCAAGCGGCACCGGATTGCGCTCAGGATGATCATGCTCGTTCAAAACCTGATCGGCCATTACCGGCCCAGTCTTACACTTGCGGACATCATCGTCAACTCCTCTCGTACGATGCCGGATGAGGTGAAAAGCGAATGGAGGCGTCTCGAGCTTGCGCTTCACATGAAGCCGGCCGATGAAGCTATCTATGGCTTCGCACGACGTGTACAAAGTGAATGGGCCGATGATTTGGCCGATCTGCTGCTGATCGGAGCCCATTACGGAACGGATATGACGGAGTCGCTGCATCATCTGGTCAGCCGGATGCAAACGGCAAAGCGCCATGAAGAAAACCGTTTGGCCATGATTACGGTGTATCGGCTCGGGACATCATTTATGATCGGATTCGCCTTTTTTGTAGTAGGGTTCAACATTTATGCAGATGGGGCGAACTACAGCCATTATTTTCTCGATCCCGGCGGAAAAATGCTGCTGATCGCCTCTTTTGCCGTCATGTTCGTATCCATGCTGCTGGTGGTCCGATCGGGACGGAAGGCATTTTAACGGAGGGCAACGACATGCTTGGTTTATTTTGGAACGCGTGGCTCACATCTCATAAAGCTGTGTTTATCGTTTTATTTGCGGGAGGCAGCGCCTTATTCTGGTTTGCGCTTCTCGGACAGGTGCGGGTGGGGCGCGCAAGCCGTCTGGCTCTTATGCTGGAACGGATGAAGAGAAGAGAACGAGACGTCCTCGCTATGGAAAAAGAGATTGAGCATCCACAGGCGCGAGCTTTTGCGGAGAAGGCTCGTTTGGCCGGACTGCCTTCCGTTTGGAGCTATAATCGGTTTCTGATTTTGCGCACAGGGATGGCATTGACGTTTTTATTGTTGGGCTTTATCGCGAAGCTGGCGAATCCGGAAGGGATGTACGGCCAATCCACCGGAGCATGGATTTGGATGCTGCTTCAAGGAAGTGCTTTGGCAGCGGTCGGTTGGTGGATGCCGATGCTGTTTGTGCATGCTGCGGCAAGCCGGAGGAGAGGAGAGTATTTAATGGAAATCGCCAAGCTCGCTGAGCGACTCTCAGTCTGCGTAAGCGATAAGGCAGATATTCGCGACATGCTGATTAGAGCCGGAAGGCCGCTAAAGCTGCTGAACCCGCATCTTCAGGAGCTGACGGTGATGTGGGGCAGGGACCGGCGTGCCTCCATTTGGAGATTCAAGGAGGCCGTGGGCATTTCCGAGGTGTTTCCGTTGGTTAATGCTCTGGAAGCGATCAGTCAAGCCGAGGCAAAGGAAGTAGCTCAAGTGCTCAAGGAGCAGACGGCAAGCATTGAAACTACGCTATCGGCCGAAATCAATCGGAGAATCGAGAACGCGCCCGTCTGGATCAGCTTTTACATCATGATTCCTTTCGGCATGATTATACTCCTTTTTTTGTATCCGTGGGTCCTTACGATCTCCAGACAGCTCATGACGAGCTTTCAGGGATAACAACTATATTATAGAAAGGATGATTTTGAATGGGTAAATTAGTCATTGCTTGTCTTCTTACCGTCTTGTTGGGGGGCGCCGCCATGTTTATTGCAGGAACGCAGGTAGGGCCGGCCGTGGGTACTAAAGGCACCAATCTCAATACGAGCATATCGACCGCTACAGTAAACCAGGTGAGCGGTGCGGTGACGGCGACAGCACCTTGATAGAGCTGCTAAGGAGGGACGAAGGCAGCGCTCACCTGCTGCTTTTCGCTCTTTTTGGAATCGCAGCGGCGGCTTTCCTCTGGGTAACGGCTTTCAACTGGATGCTGCAAACGCACAGCCTGACCAAAACCAAACCGCTGCTCGATCGGGCAGCCCAGGCGGCGGCCTTGAATATAGACCGGAGGGAAGCCGCGCTCGGCCGTCTAGTTTGGGACAGGGTACGTGGGACGGACGATTTTTATAAGTATTTGCGGCTTAATCTTAAGCTTGGGCAGGATTTGACGCCTTTACCGGGAAGCCATCTGGAGCAACCCCCTATCGTTCATCTGCTGGAGCACGTATCAAGTCCAACGTATCCCTATGTGCTGAATCGGAGCATCACCGTACACAGCTCTACAGATCAGCAAACGACACGCAGCGTGAACGTAACCATCTACGGACCATCCATTGTCGCGATCATAGAAGTGAACCGTTCACTTCTTGGACACAAGGCCAGCGAGCCGATCGTACTAAGCAGTGTCGCAAGTGTTAGGTTACGATAAATCTCCTTTTCTGGATATCATTACCTGTAAAAATACGGTGTATAAGCTACAATATACCTATGATTGAAGGCGGCTTAAGGTAGTAAGGTCCTATATTCTAATGGGGTAGTAAGCCGCTGTGAAGCAGAAAATAGGGGAGTGTTGGAGTATGTATAAAAAGATATGTTTCATTACAACGTTGGCTTTGTGTGTTTTAACAACAGCAGGTTGTACGGTATATTCGCAAGGCTCATTAGCTAGTGAAACATTTAGCGATACAAGAGGCCATTGGGCCGAAGCTGCCATTAACGCAGCGGTTGCGAGCGGATACGTCGATGGATATGAAGACGGCAGCTTTAAACCGGATCAAAATGTAAGCCGAGCTGAATTTATTAAATTAGTCGTTACAGCCATGAAGCTTAATGTTCCTGAAGCAAAGAATGGAGAGGATTGGTACACGCCTTATGTCACGGCAGCTAAAGAAAAAAATATCCATCAAACGGCAGACTTTACAAGCGGCGATCTAAACACTCAAATTTCCAGACTTGAAATGTCGCTTATATCCTTGCGTGCAACTCGGAGGGATTTGCAAAAGGAAGGGGTCTTGATGGACAACCATTCCGTAATGCTTAATGCCGCGAAAACCGGTCTGATTCAAGGCTTGTCCAGAGGGGAACTAGGACCGGATAAACCAACGACAAGAGCGCAATCCGTAACCATCATCGAACGGATACTTAAATTAAACAAAGGGGAGAGCCTCCCTGTAGATAAAACTACTTTGGGTAACGCCGAAATCGCTTTACGCGGCACGAACTTCGAAACGGCATACGGGCTAAGACAAGCGGTTACTCTCCCGATTGAGCATGACTTGAATAAAGACATCAAGATGAAGATTAAGGAAATCATTTTCTTTGATTCTTCGGATAAGGAGTCCCCTTATTGGGACCTTCTTGCCAATGGCATTCGATATGATCAAAAAAGTCTCGATAACAGTTACTACTTTGCATACAAGGTTGAATTCATTACAGAAACGACTAGAGATTATCACTTGCTCGTTACAGATAATTTTAGAATGGTAGGGTGGCCATCCGTGACGTCAGATAGCAGCCGCCGCGCTTTAGTCGTTGGTTCAAATCAAGTAGGATCGAAAGAAGGTTACTTGATTTTTGCTCTCACCAAAGATGGTACCGAAGGGGCCGAATATCAACGTACAGCATTAAGAAATAGCGCTTATTATTTGGGACAAAAGCGTTTTCCATTATTTGTGAAAGAATAAAGGGGCTTTTCGATGAATAAAAAGCGCTTTTCGTTATTAATATTAGTTGTCTTTCTGACACAATTCATACTACCTTTCATTGAATATCAAGTTGCATATGCAGCCAAGATCAAAACAATGTATATCGATTTCCAATCAGGCACGTTAAGCGATCATCCAGTCACTAGTGAACATTATTCTAATAACAGCACATGGTCAAGAAGCATTGATCTTTCTCCTTATATTGATGGCACAGTAAAAGATGTAGCGGTCACTGTAGGAGCTGGTCAAAGCGCAACTCGATCCATAAGCGGCAATACCGTTACTATTAATGCGAATGGTAATGGGCTAACGGTTTATGGTAGGGCAGATACAAATCCCGGTCATCAAATATACCGCTTACCCAATGGAAAACGATGGGAACACAAAGGAGCAAACACAAATATTTATCAATTCATTCCGGACGATGTAGCAGTTGGAGGCATTACGCAAAGACCAGGAGTTATCCCTAGTGAGGGCTATATAAGGCAGTCAAGCTCCTCGACGGCCAATTCAACGCCAACAGAATATAACGGACCAAATATGGAGGGTAACGATCTAAGATATTTATATGGGAGTCCACCTAAAGATATGGTGGATATTGCCCCAAACTGGAATATGAATGGAGCTGCGGTGACTAGGGCCTACAATGTCCCTCCTCCATCTATATTTTATAAAACTCAACCAACCAATATTAATCCTGAACCCAATGATCCGGTCCCACTTGTTGATCCAAACAGCATTCGGTTAACAGGTGCTTCAGAGATGAAGATTGGTACCGAACCATATTCATGGGGATATATTAATGGATCAAATCAAATTGCCGTTCGACGGATATTAAATACCGTTTGTACATTCAATCCGAAAGACCCTGAACCTGTAGGTGATCCAAAAGATTGTATAATTGAAAGCAAAAATACAGGCTCCGGTCAGCTCAATAACTATGTAATGGAAGTCAATACGGATTGGCAAGCCAAGACCTACATTTACAGCATGGGGAAGGTTGAGGTTACTTACGAACCTCCTGCCACACCCGACCTAGCCGCACAAGAAATAAAAACCGACAATGCCTGTATTCCAGTAGGAAGCACGCAAACCATCCGGTATTCTTACAAGAATATTGGCGTAAGCACCTCCACCGCATTCACCGTGCAGTTAAAGGTTGACGGTGTAGTGGTGAAAACGGAGAATGCTTCAGATGGGGCGAGTAATGGTGTTTTATTAGGCGGTACGCACTCCTATACCTTTAGCACGAGCGCTCCGAAAACCTTCACACTTGTTGTTGACTCAGGTGATACGGTAGGAGATACCAACAGAGCTAATAACACCATAAATAAAACGTTCACGCCACAAGCTACTTGTGGAACAACGCCACCGCAGCCACCAGGAACTTTAACGGGAGAATTAACGATCCAAAAGAGTCTGCTGCCATGGAAGGAAAATAACCTATTTATGGTTGAGACCAAACCTCAAGGTTGCGAACTGGACAAGTTTAAATGGCACATGTCCGGAAACGGCGGGGAGTTGACCATGCCGCCTCCGGGTGCCGCTGATGATGGTTGGTACCCGAACACAAGCGGCAATACAAACTCTTTCATGTTCTCCTTTGATCATGCGATTAAGCAGTACCCGGCCAATATAAAAAGCGGAACGGTAACCGTAACCTTTATAGCCTTAACGAGCTGCGGTACAGAGGTGCCCATCGGTCCCAAAACGTTTGAGCTCGGGCAGCCGCCGCCTAATCATTCCCCGCAGCTTAGAGTTACCTTTGTAGATACTGCCGGCGAACCGATCAGTACGGCGATTGTCGGAGAAACGGTGGGCTTAAAGGTGACGGAGCTGAAAGATCCTGACGGCGACCCACTTACTTTCTATTGGGACTTTGAGGACCCTCTAAACACAACCGAATGGGTCAGAGGACTTCCTGCCAAATATAACTGGAGAACACCCTATACCAGCCAAAGCTATTCAGGCATGACCGCCGATGTACCGGGTATGCAGGTAGTTTGCGCCTACGCTGCAGACGGCGTTGGAGCCACTAACGCTTGTGCAAACCTTGACGTCATACCGCCTAACCCCATACCGCAAATAAAGGGACAGCAGATCGTTAAAGTAGATCGTCCATTATCCATCCCTTGGGACTCAAGTGAAAGCTATTCGCCGGTAAAAGGCCGCACGATTGACCACTCAAAGGATGAATGGATTAACGCCAAACGGAGTTATTCCGTAGTCGGTACTGAGAAAATTCAATTGCATGTCTATGACAATACCGGCCTCAAATCTTTAGAGCCGGATACATGGGATTTAGCGGTCATTCCGGACCAGCCGCCTGTGATTGATTTTCAGTACGCCAGTACGATTTCCCGGATGGCTCCGAGTTATTTCAAAAATAGCTCATACAGTCCGGACGGTGACAATATAGTCGTCTACAAGACCTGGTTTGGTTATGATGCGAATAATAATGGCGTCTGTAATCCACTGGAAAATTTGATATCCAGCGACAATGAGAATTTCAAATTTCATCCTACTAAGGCAGGTCAATATTGCTTCCGTTTGTATGCGGAAGAGGATTACGGGAAAAACAGCACAAAGGACTTTACTGTTGAAGTAACTAATGATAATCCAGACGTAACTTTCAAAGTAAGCGGGCAATCCAATGAGCCGGTTCCTATGGTCTCTGCTCCGTTGAGTGCTGCAAGCTTGTTTACAAGCGCTTGGATTAATACAACCCTGGACAAAAATGTTTTTAATAAGATGTTCTGGAGCCTAACTCCTGGCGGAACGTTAACCTCAAATTCCAGAGTACCGATTCAAAGACACTATGATTATGCTATTAAAGATCCTAATCTTACATTTCCGGGCAGAGCCTCGGATCTTACTCTTATCGGCGGGTTGGGTAACTATGCTCCAAACAAGCCGATAACTACGCCTCCCGAGCATTTTTTAGGGGATAATGTATTTCTGTGGGGATTAGGCAGATATGATACGGGCAGTGAAATCCCGGCATATTATTTAGCGGCTCCGCATTTCCCGGCCCCCATCAAGCTATCTGAGGGTAGATTCAGGGATAATCATAAGGCTTTTTTTAGAGAAGATCTTGGGGAATTGATTATTTGGTATGGCAGTGGTAATAGGTCGACTTGGTCGAGATATAAAATTTCCCAATTAAAAGGAGGAAACACGACTCCGGAAGTTAGCAGGCCGTATGCAGAAAATCAAATAGGCTATTTTAGTGATGGAACACCTCACCATTATTTGGACTACTTCATAAAAACCAATGTAGACTACAAACGGGTTGATCGCGCTAATAAAAAGGTAGAGTCGTATCCATTTACTAATTTATCTACCCCGTATAAGGTCGTAACCTTTGGTACGCCTCCTTCCTCACCGGTGACGCCAGTGTATGCTTGGGAGGCTTTTAAAGCACCTAGCGGAATGAGCATATTCACTGATAATCATGATATGTATTGGATGAATGGAACGACAGGATCAATAGACTTCATACGGGATGCATTGCAGTCACATTATTCTAATTTCTTTGCCGGACCCTGGTATACCAATGAAAGGGAAACATTGGTCACCTATCAGGCAGGTTCCAATGTTAGTAGTGGACAAGTTGGCTACGATGATAGGACCAGATTTGCCGATTTTGCAAAAAAGAAGGTTTACAAGTACACCCAATGTACGGGATGCTTTATCCCGGAGAATCCGACCGAAAGTTTGGATTTTACTGGTCTTTCGGAAAATAAGTATGGTCTTAATCATCCAATAGACGGCTATAGCATTCATAACTTCGGCGGTTACTATAATCCGGACTGGTGGATTGTGGATTATAGGAACAATGCGAAAATATGGCAGCCTGGAGCAGGATGCCCCAGACCCGAGGTATATTCGGAAAATATTTTCGTAGTTTGCGGCAAGGTTTACACCTTCAAAAAAGCACCTCCGTTGTCGGGGATAAATGAAGCCTTTTCGTTCGGTCAGCTCATTAATCCCGGTATGCAAAAGGTGGCCGACGGCTCGATCCATTGGACAATGAGAATCAACAACCTGAAGTACGATCAGGTCCCTGCCGGAATGTCATTCCGAATACAAGATCATAAGAATATGTATCGGGTTGAAGTCATGAAAAATCGGCTTCGGCTGGTGAAGATCGTAAACGGACAACGCACGGTCCTGGCGGAATCAGCTAGAAGTTTGGCATCAGGAACATGGATGAAGTATTCGATAAAAATGTCCGGCAATGAGATCAAAATTTATGAAAGCTCCACTCCATTGTTTACTGTCTACGATAATGCTTATTCAACGGGAACCTACGGCCCGTACTCCGTACATGAGACTACCGAATTTAAAGACATGGGAGCATTAATAGCAAATCCTTATTTAATGAATAAAACTGAAGGGACCGCCTTAGTCGATTCACCTGTTGAATACGCGACAACCTTTACGGATCCTGAAAATGACCCAAGGTATGACAACGGGACCCAATGGAAATACGCTCATGTGGACACAACCATATTCTTGAACACTGGCGACGGTAAAAGTGGATTGTCCAGCCGTCACGGAAAAACCGTAACAACGCCGATCTTGAATTTTGATAAGGTCGGAGTATATAAGATCGAGTACCGAGCGCCTGACGATCCGCACCCTTATCACAGGCTGGCCAACGGATCCCAAGCTTTCAAGGATTATTCAAAGTACTCCGGCTGGTATGATCAGCAATTGATTGTACACCGGGCTCCGATATCTAAATTCACTTTAAGCATTTCGTCAAATCAAACGGTAGCTTGGACCGATGATAGCTACGATCCGGACCGGTGTTATGCAAAAGGCAGCTGCCAAGCGCCTTATGCCGACAACAATGGGATATACGCCAAAAAATTCTATTACATCACACCGAGCGGCAACACGGCAGCTTCCAAACTGGTTAGACCTACTGAAACCGGAATTTACAACGTATATATGGCCGTTCAGGATGAATATGGCGCATGGAGTGATTGGTATGAGCAAACCATCACGATTACAGTCATACCGCCGCCGAATGCTCCTCCAACAGTGACGCTCACTTTTCCTACAGGTACACAAGCCAATCCTACACCGGTTAGCTTGAAGCCAACCATACGATGGAATCAGGCGGATGTTAATCCGGGAACCCTATTCACCGCCTTCAACCTCAGAGTTAAGGACGAAGCCGGATTTTGCGTCGAATGCTTGAATCATCAGGTAATGGAAACAACGGCAGTCTCTTGGGCGTGGACAATGGATCATACGCTGCTGATGGGCAGTAAGTATTCAGTGCAGGTTCAGGTAAGCGATGGAGAAGCCTGGTCGGGGTGGAGTAATATCGGTTGGATGACAACGAACCGTCCACCTGCTGCGTTTATGAGTTATCCATATGGCACACAGGCAAATCCGACGATAGTCAGTACTTTGCGCCCGCAGCTCATTTGGTCTCAGACCGACCCTGACCCGGGAACGATATTCACACATTTCCGGATTCAAATCACTAACGATGCGAATACGGTCACGGTGCTGGATAGCGGGAAGGTCGCACAAAATACCGCCAATACTAGCGGATCTTGGACTGTGACGAGAGATCTGCCGGAAGGCGAAAAACTCAGAGTGCGCGTAATGGTGTGGGATCAATATGGAGCCGAATCCGCCTGGTCGCCTCAAGTATGGCTTTATATTAATCGGCCGCCGAGCGGTAATCTTACTTACTCCAATCCAATATATGAACACGACACGCCTGAGTTCATCATTCGATCTTCGGATCCTGACGGAGATGCTTTATCCATTACTGTGGAAAGCAGCTTTAACGGAGGCGCATTTTTCTCTATTCAGTACTGGGCGGACGTTCCTTCCGGCCAGAACAGAGTGTTTGCTTACGGCCCTCTGCCCGAGGGGGACTATACTTTCCGATTGACGCTTAATGATGGAAAAGGGGGGACGTACCAACAAACGTATTCCTTTGTTGTCCTTCCGTTGGATATTACAGGGTGGATTGGCCATACTCCGGAGTGGGAGAGCTACCGCCAGACCTGGAATGCGAAATACCCTCAGCAGCAGAGAGAGGCAAGGGATTTTTGGGCGGGAGAAGCATTCGAACTGGCCGCTCAGATGACGGATACGGGTGTTAGTGCCACGAAGCCCGTTTACGTGGACGCGGTGTTGATCGAAACGGGAGAAACCGTCCGTCTTACCGGAAATAACGGCGTTCGATTCACGGGACAATTGTTGAATACGGACCACGTCCGGATGCTGCAAAATGGGGAGCATTACATCTTTCGGTTCAAGGTCAGATGGTCGAACGGATTGGAGCAAACAACGGATGTGCCCATACGTATCTTAGGAAACATGTATGAGGTCATCGTGAACCATATCCGGCACTAATCGGCCGAACAAGGGGGGGATTCGCTGCGAATTCTCCCCTTGTTTTTATGCTGAAGGGATTGGACAATGGGAATGGCTTCCCTTTCATAGGGGTGATAGGGTTATAGAAGATGGTTCATTCTCTGTAACATTGCTTCGCTTTAGAAAAAATGATAATATTAATAGAATTCATATTATTGCTTCTGGTACCAGTGCAACAACGATTCATGAGACACATCGCAGTTGCTATTCTATCAAAATTTACCATATAGAATTTTTGACATGAATCAATAGGCAAGGGCCGGTAGAACCAAGAGGGGGAGCGTCCATGCTGCGTTTAGGGCAAAAAGTGTATATTGTCGGGGATAGTTTTGAACAAAATTTGCCGATCGGCGAATATGGATATATCATTGCGTACGACCGCAATGCGGATAATGTATTTGATTATGTGGTACGGGTACCGAAGGCGAACAAGCATTATTTCGTGCCCGGAACGGATGTCGAGCTTGAGGAAGTGCTGCTGCAGCAGGAGGTTGACCGGGTGGAGCGGGAGGCGCTAATTGATTTTGCGCTTGCCACGAAGAATGAAGAACTGTTCCGCCGCATCATGAACGGCGATGCAGAAGAACCGGTGGCCGAAACGAACAAGGAAATCCAATCGAACGAAGACTTTATTAAGCAAATCCATCTGAAAGCGTGGATCTAACGTCCGCCGATCTCATTACACGAATAAAAGGTCAAGATAACCGCCGGGAATGACGGTGATTTCTTGACCTTTTTGCATTAATTCTCCATTTCCTGAAGTGGTCTAGGCGATGGTTTACCCAGCAGATAGCCTTGGGCAAGCTGGATGCCGGAAGCTTTGCAGTAGTCCCATTCCTCGGTGCGTTCCATTCCCTCAGCCAATACCACGCCCCCAAAAGAAGAGGCACGGCGGATGATTTCATCAATTTTATTCTGCTTCTCGCTGTCTTCGTCACAGTGATCGGTTAACCCGCGGTCGATTTTCACATATTCTGGCTTTAGTGCAGACAAGACATCGAGGGTAGAAAAACCGGAGCCCACGTCGTCAAGTGCGACCTTCACACCATGCTGCCGGTAAACCTCAAATATATTTTGCAAGTGTTTGATGTCTGCAATTCGCTCGGTCTCCACGACTTCAAACACAAAGTCCTGCGGGTCCAGCTCATAATTCTCAATCGCCGCGAAGGTATGGGTCAGGCAGTAATTGGGATTATAGATCGATGAAGGCAAAAAGTTGATGAACCGTTTGTATCCCTTTGGAATATGCATTGCGCTGGTCTGAATGGCTGATATCCGTGCAGACCGGTCGAGGAATGAATGTAAACCCGTTTGCTGAGCGATCGTAAACAATTCGTAAGGATTAAATGCGGGTCCCGTTTCCGAGGCTCGGAGCAAAAATTCATAGCCGAAAATTTTTCCTGTCGGCGTATCAAAAATCGGCTGCATGTAGCTGGTGAACTGTCCATCCAGTATAATGCGTACTAAATTTTGATGCTTCATTCTCGCAAAAAATGGCTTAAAGGAGACGGCATCGGTCAGATCGGCATTTCCATGGGCACATTCTGATTCGGTAATGCGCATCTTAACATGTACTTGTTCTTTCTCGGTGATCGCGGCTTCGAGCGCGGTTAAAGATTCAAACAGCTGTTCTTTGGATTCGTAACGAAAGGACAGGCTTGATTCCCTTGTCTCATGCAAAAACATCGACGCAATGCTTGCTTCCCGCAGCTTTTCCGCAACTGAAGGTTCCGTTGCTTGAACCAGCAACCATCCTTGATCTTGTATGGGGGCTATTGGCCTGCATCCAGAGCAGCTCATTCATCAGTCTCCTCTTCCAGTCCTATATTATGATCCTATTATACTATGATATTGTCTTGCTATCCTAATATTTTAACCACCACCATTACCCGTATTTCTTATGCTCTAAACACAAATAATTGAGTTAAAAAACCATCTAGGCTATAATAAAAAGAATGATTGCTGAAGAGTGAGGTGCAGGAAATGAGTATCACCATCAAGGATGTGGAGCACGCAGCCGCGTTGGCTAGACTTGAACTTGGGGATCAGGAGAAGGAACGGTTCACCGAGCAATTGAATGCTATATTAAAATATGCCGAGCAGCTGAATCAGCTGGACACAGAAGGTGTCGAGCCGACAAGCCATGCCATGCCGCTTGTGAACGTCATGCGCGAAGATGTCGTTAAGCCTTCTTTGCCGCTCGAGAAGGTTCTGCTGAACGCGCCGGATGAAGAAGACGGACAGATTAAGGTTCCGGCGGTACTGGAATAACGTAAGATCTACGAAGGGAGGATTTTCGCTTGTCTTTGCTTAATTTGCGTCTGCAAGAATTACATAACAAGCTTCATGCCAAAGAAATCACCGTCTCCGATCTGGTGGACGAATCGTATAAACGTATTGCCGCAGTAGACGGTAAGGTAAGAGCTTTTCTTAAGTTAGATGAAGATAACGCGCGGAAAGCGGCTAAGGCTTTGGACGAGCAATCCGGCGAGGGAGATTCCCGCGGACTGCTTTTCGGGTTGCCTATCGGAGTGAAAGATAACATTGTCACCGAAGGCGTAACGACGACCTGCGCGAGTCAATTTCTCAGCAATTACAATCCGATCTATGATGCAACCGTTGTGAGCAAGCTGAAAGAAGCTCAAGCTGTCTCCGTAGGCAAGCTGAACATGGACGAATTCGCTATGGGAGGCTCGGGCGAGAACTCCAGCTTTTATCCAACGCACAATCCCTGGAATCTTGAGTATGTTCCGGGCGGCTCCAGCAGCGGTTCCGCTGCCGCGGTAGCGGCGGGCGAAGTCTATTTCTCGCTAGGCTCGGATACGGGAGGATCGATTCGGCAGCCGGCGGCATACTGCGGTATTGTCGGAATGAAGCCGACATACGGTCTGGTGTCCCGTTACGGTCTGGTAGCATTCGCTTCCTCGCTTGACCAAATCGGACCGCTGACCAAGAACGTGGAGGATAGTGCTTACTTGCTTCAAGCGATTGCCGGCCACGATCCGAAGGATTCGACATCCTTGAACGCGGAAATTCCCGACTACATCGGTTCATTGACGGGCGACGTCCAGGGACTGCGTATTGCCGTACCGAAGGAATACCTGGGCCAAGGAATTGATCCGAAGGTGAAGGATGCGGTGCTTACGGCATTGAAGGTGCTGGAGGGCTTGGGAGCCATAGTTGAAGAGGTATCCCTGCCGCATTCGGAGTATGCTGTTGCCGCCTATTATCTTCTGGCGTCCTCGGAAGCGTCCTCCAATCTGGCCCGTTTCGACGGAGTCCGTTATGGCGTACGCGCCGAAAATCCTAAGAACCTGCTGGACGTGTATCTTAAATCCCGCAGCGAAGGCTTCGGTAATGAAGTCAAGCGCCGGATCATGCTTGGCACTTACGCTCTAAGCTCCGGATATTACGATGCCTATTATTTAAAGGCGCAAAAAGTGCGTACTTTAATTAAACGCGATTTTGACCAAGTGTTTGAAAAATATGACGTGGTGATCGGGCCGACGGCTCCGACAACAGCGTTCCGTATCGGTTCGCAGGTGGACAACCCGCTGACCATGTATTTGAACGATATCCTGACGATCCCCGTGAATTTGGCCGGTATTCCAGCCATCAGCGTTCCTTGCGGGTTCTCGGACGGGCTGCCGGTAGGTCTGCAAATTATCGGCAAAGCGCTCGATGAATCCACGATTCTGCGCGTAGCCCACGCTTACGAGCAGCACACCGACTTCCACAAGCAGCGTCCGCAGCTGTAATAGAAAGGAGCAACCTCAAGTGACAGCAGCAACCGATAAGAAATATGAAACGGTCATCGGGCTCGAGGTGCACGTAGAACTGCACACAAAGTCCAAAATTTTCTGCGGCTGCTCCACCGCATTTGGAGCTCCGCCGAACACGCATACGTGTCCGGTCTGTTTAGGACATCCCGGCGTGCTTCCCGTTCTGAACAAGCAGGCGGTAGAGTATGCCATGAAGGCAGCGATGGCGCTCAATTGCCAGGTTGCAACAGAGAGCAAATTTGACCGGAAAAACTATTTTTATCCTGACTCCCCAAAGGCATACCAGATTTCGCAGTATGACAAGCCGGTGGGAGAGCATGGATGGATCGAGATTGAAGTGAATGGCGAGACAAAGCGCATCGGCATTACGCGCGTGCATCTGGAGGAAGATGCAGGCAAGCTTACGCACGTGGACGGAGGCTATGCGACGCTGGCCGACTTTAACCGTGTCGGCACTCCGCTGATCGAGATCGTATCTGAACCGGATCTGCGTTCTCCCGAGGAAGCGCGCGCCTACTTGGAAAAGATTAAGGCAATCATGCAGTATTGTGACGTTTCCGATGTAAAAATGGAGCAGGGGTCCCTGCGCTGCGACGCCAACATCAGTCTGCGTCCTTTCGGCCAAAAGGAATTCGGTACGAAAACAGAGCTCAAGAACATGAACTCGTTCCGCGGCGTTCAACGCGGTCTGGAATACGAGGAATGGAGGCAGGCAGACGTACTGGATAGCGGAGGCCATATCGTGCAGGAGACGCGCCGCTGGGATGAGGCCCAGGGTAAGACTCTGACAATGCGCAGCAAGGAGCAGGCTCACGACTATCGGTATTTCCCGGATCCGGACCTGGTCTCCTTTCATATTGATGAGGAGTGGAAGGCTCGCGTTCTCGCATCGATTCCTGAGCTGCCGGATGCGCGTAAGCATCGTTACGTCAACGAATACGGTTTGCCGAGCTACGATGCTGAGGTGATTACCTCTTCCATGAAGCTTGCCGATTTCTTCGAAGAGAGCTTGAACTTCACGAAGGACGCCAAGGCGGTTTCCAACTGGATTATGGGCGATTTGCTCGGATATTTGAACGCCAACAACCTGGAGCTTGCCGATGTGAGCATCACGGGCAAAGGTCTGGGGGAAATGATCGGGCTCATGGAAAAAGGGACGATCAGCAGTAAAATCGCCAAAACTGTTTTTAAGTCCATGCTGGAAACGGGTAAAGACCCGCAGACCATTGTAGAAGAACAGGGTCTGGTGCAAATCAGCGACGAAGGGGCCATTAAAGCCGTTGTCGATCAGATTGTAACGAATAATCCGCAATCGGTTGCCGATTACAAGGCAGGCAAAGAAAAAGCGGTCGGGTTCTTGGTCGGGCAAGTCATGAAGGAAACCAAGGGTAAAGCCAACCCGGGTTTGGTGAACAAGCTGATTATCGAACGCCTTAACGCATAATGTGACCAAAGCGGTATGCCCCTTAGTCCTGCCCCATTGTGAATGTCGGACTTCGGAGGCCATACCGTTTTTTTGTGCACAAGAAGGAGGCTGAATCCATGATTCGTCCCATCGATCTGACCGATACGAACGAGGTGCTGGAATTCCTCGAACTGCAGCAAATCGCATATCGGGTGGAAGCGGAGCTGATCGGCTTTGAGGAAATTCCACCGTTGTTCGATTCTCCGCTCAGCCTAAAGGAATCCGGTGAATCGTTCTTTGGTTATTATGAAGAAAAGCTGGAAGGCGCGGCCGCATGCAAGCAGAACGCCAAGGAGTTATTGATCAGCCGTATGATGGTGCATCCGGCCTGCTTCCGCCGCGGGATTGCAAGCAAGCTCTTGGAGCATCTTGAGCAATTTGCGCTGCCGGGAATGAGGATCATCGTATATACGGGTACGAATAATACTCCAGCTGTTCAGCTGTATGATAAACATGGATATCAACCGTTTCGGACACAGCTGGTGGCGCCGGGGATTACACTAACGCAATTTCAGAAAGTGTTATAACATGGTCCGTTCATCGTGCCGAATATGAGAAACCGATCAAAAGGCCTGTATTCGTTTCGGGCCTTTTTGTGTTTTTTTAGGATATTGTCCTGAGAGCTATAACAAGATGGACCGATTGTTTCTTTTCGGCTTGTCTTTGTGTAAAGAAAAGGTAGCACAAGTTTTTTCTTTTTCTGCAAACATCTCCTGAAACAAACCTTTCCATGTTACAATAATCTTCAACATTATTCTTCATCTATGATTAGGGGGGCGACGGTCTATGAACGATCCGTGGACGATTGATACGCTGCATATTACTCTTCGTTTACTGCTGGCCTTAATGTTAGGCGGAGTCATCGGATTCGAACGGGAGCAAAATAACCGTGCAGCTGGCCTGCGTACCCACATTCTCGTATGCCTTGGATCTACGCTTATCATGCTGTTGTCGATGTACGGGTTTGCTGAATTCGCCAAGCTGGATAATGTCCGTTTGGATCCGGCCCGACTCGCGGCACAGGTGATCAGCGGGATCGGTTTTTTAGGGGCGGGAACGATTCTTTTTACAGGCAAATCGATCACGGGACTGACAACGGCAGCTTCCTTGTGGGTTGTCGCGGCCATTGGGCTGGCCGTTGGCGCGGGATTTTATTATGCTGCGATACTGGCCTGCGGGCTTGCACTAGTCAGCCTATTTTTGCTAAACCTTGTTGAGCAGAAGTACTTTCATACGAAAAAATCGCGTTTTTTTAAGCTGGAGGCCGTCGATAGCCCTAGTTTGCTTGGCAACGTAGTCACGATGCTGAGCAAACAAGGCAACGTTATTCAAAAGCTCTCTGTAGAAGAAATCCCTGGGGAAAAAGGGAACCGGCTTCAGATTACATTGACACTTCGGTTAGCTAAAGATATTAAGGTAGCCCAAACCGTGGAGAATCTCATGAGCCTGGATGGAGTGAATTCAGTTTCATGCGACTGATTTCTTTGCAAAAATGGAAGGGGCATTAGAAACGCTGCATCTAAGAGATTGACCTATGGACGGGGAAGCTGTTTCACGGCATTTGCTGTTTTTAAGGAGGAGTTCACCAATGCAGGGTCAGGATCCGTCAAAAGGTCCGTATATCCATGAAGACGATGAGGAAGAAGCTTTTTTGCGGGAGAGAATGAAACGCTACGGGAAGCCCCGCAGGCAGCAGCCGTTTGACCCGTTCTATGATCGCCGAATGCCCCGTAAAAACAAATGGATCGCCGGAATTCTTTCCTTTTTGATCCCTGGTACGGGTCAGCTCTACTTGGGTCTCATGCAGCGGGGCATGGGCATCATGCTGCTGCTGATTATGGATATTTTCGCGATTGTCTTCTTCGCTACAAGCCAAGTGACAAGCATCCCGCTCATTGTTCTTTTCTCTCTGCTTGTGCCTGTCATTTATTTCTATAATATCTTTGATGCGCTGCAGCAAGCGGATAAAGTCAATTACAGAGGATTTTCTTTTGGGCTTGGACTAGATGTGCAGGAGCAAGGGGGGATGATTTTCCCGGAGGAAAAGCCTAAGAAGCCAAAGCTGCGTGGTAACGGATTGGGTTATGTCTTGATTGCCGCGGGGGCGCTCCTCATTCTCATCAACGGTAAGCCGGCTTGGCTTGACCGTGTGCTGGAGTTCTTGGGTTCGTCGGTCGTGGCAGTGATTCTGATTGCTGTGGGAATCTATATGTTTTTTAAGGAATCCGCTAAAAAATAGGAACGGCGCATAGGCTTAAGCATGTCGCTATACGGCAGTGCTTTTGCTCGTGCCGGTCTGCGGCTCCGTGATTCTTGAAAGTGCGATAGGCAATGCGGCAAGACTCCCAATAAAACAACCGGTTTTCCGGGGAAGCTATAAACGGCGAATTCCAAATTTCAGAACACAACGTCTACCGGCTGGATCCTAGCCCGTAGGGGTCTCTTTCCATATCCATATGATGAATTGACATATTATCCGGCGCACAAGTATAATTAAGTGATATACTTTCTCGAGTGGGCGGTGAATACCATGAACCATTCTTTAGAACATGCGTTAAATAAACTTAAGACGATGGGCGTACGAATGACTCCTCAGCGCCTTGCTATTTTGTCCTTTTTGCTTGATACGATGATTCATCCGACGGCTGATGATATTTACAAAGCATTATCCCCGCGTTTTCCCAGCATGAGCGTTGCCACCGTGTATAATAACCTTAAAGTGTTTATTGAAGCCGGATTGGTGCGGGAGATGACATACGGCGATCATTCCAGCAGGTTTGATTCGAATTTGTCCGATCATTATCATGCACTCTGTGAGCAGTGCGGGAAATTGGTTGATTTTGCCTATAAACCGTTAAACGATTTGGAACAGGCCGCTGAAGAAATGACGGGTTTCCACGTGAAGAGTCACCGTGTTGAAGTGTACGGCGTATGTTCGGAATGCGCGATGCAAACGGTATGATAGATTGATAGTTTAAGGTATAATGGACGTGTTCGTTCCGCCTGAAGGCGGAACGAACACGTCTTTTCTTTTTTTAAAACGATTTCAAGATGCGGAATACGGGAGTGAAGCCATGCGTCGCAGGAAAAACCGTAGAATGCCCCCGCTGCTTATGACATTAGCCGTTATATGCGGTATTGCTTTTGGGCTGTTTTATTGGTCGGTTTATGTGCCGAGCTCAAAGCGTGAACAGCCGAGCTTTGAAGGAAATCCGAAACCGGTATTTTATCAAGGGGCGATGCTCCATGATCCGGCCATCGGATCTAAAGAAAGCCTGAAGCTCTCTTATGACCTTGTAAAGGAACATATTGATCCCTCTATGATTTATGAGAAATCATCGGAATCCACCATCATTACTACTCAATATAGGGTTGTTCGGCTGCGCACGAGCGAGCTGACGGGTATGATGAATGAGAAGCCGTTCAAACTCCGGTTCCCGCTTGAAAAAAAGGATGATATGCTGTACCTCCCCATGGATCCATTGAAGGACTTGTATGAAATCGAGCTGCGTGAGTCTGAAGAGACGGGTGCGGTGCTTTTGTTTAAAGAAGGCGATACCGTTCGTTGGTACAAGACGCTTTTTCACCCGGATAAACCGGACCGAACGATTCCCATGCGCAGGGATCCCTCGATTAAATCGGTGATTTTGGCCGATGTAAAGCAGGGAGAGCCGGTAATGGCATGGGGGGAACAAGAAGAGTGGATTCGTGTTCAGCTGACCAATGGTTATATGGGGTACATTCTCAAGGAGCAGCTGCTTGCCGATCAGGAGGAGACCATTCCCAAGAAAAAGCCTGCAGCCGATTTCGTTCCCAAGCAGCCGATCAAAGGGATTGTAAATTTGACTTGGGAGCATGCGGTAACCAAAAATCCGGACACCTCCAAAATTTCTCCGATGCCGGGAGTAGGTGTTGTCAGTCCCACATGGTTTTATTTGGAGGACGGGGAAGGAAATTTGAATAATCTGGCCGATCCGGCCTATGTCCAATGGGCTCATAAGAATGGGTACCAGGTTTGGGCGCTGTTCAGCAATGGGTTTGATCCGAAAAGGACAACGGATGCCTTATCCACCTATGACAAAAGGATGACCATGATCAGGCAGCTTTTGGCTTTTGCTCAGATGTACTTGCTGGATGGCATTAATATTGATTTTGAAAATGTGTACCTGAAGGATAAACAAAATCTCGTTCAATTTGTTCGTGAAATGGCACCGCTTATGCATGAACAGGGGCTTATCATCTCGATGGACGTTACACCCAAATCCAACAGCGAGATGTGGTCGCTTTTTTATGACCGTAAAGCGCTTATTGCATCGCTTGATTACATGATGCTGATGGCTTATGACGAGCATTGGGCAAGCAGTCCTAAGGCAGGGTCTGTTGCATCGCTGCCATGGGTGGAACAGTCCATTACTTCACTGCTTGAGGAGGATGATATTCCTCCGTCCAAGCTGATTCTGGGCATTCCTTTTTATACAAGGGAATGGACGGAGGAGATAGTGGATGGCCAAACCAACGTGAGTTCAAGGGCTGTGTTCATGGATAGGCCGCAGCGGGTGATCAGGGAAAGGAATCTGACCCCTGTTTTCTCTGAGGAAACCGGACAAAATTATATCGAATACGAAGAAGACGGCAAGCGCAAAAAAATCTGGATCGAGGATGAGACGTCGGTTAAAGCGAGAATTGCACTGGTAAATAAATATCAGCTTGCCGGAGTCGCTTCCTGGCGCAGAGGCTTTGAGAATCCGGAGGCATGGAACTGGATCCGTTCGGCGCTTGAACCCAAGCAATAAAATAAACTGGCTATTCCGTAACGCTTGCTGCGCGGCATAGCCAGTTTATTTGTTGTGTGGGCAAAGCTCTTCCTAATCAAGTAGAGGAGGTCGTTTCATTTCTGCCGCTTGAAGCGCCGCCGGCGGTATCCTCCGTTTCTTCATTAGGAGCGTGTTTGGGGTCAAACGATAAAATCGTTTTGCAGTACATGCAGCGGTCGGTCTTGCCCAGCATTTTGGTGTGCTTTCCGCATTCGGGACATGCCAGCACCGTAGCGCTCGTTGACATCATGCCTGCCGTAAAATAGATACCCATGCTGACCAGCATGGAAATGCCGCCAAGAACCATGCACGTTGCCGCAAGAATGCGTCCTGCTTTTCCCCATTCGAACACGATACCCGCAAGTCCGGTAATCATGAGAAGCATTCCGCCCAGTGTTAACAGCAGTCCCCATAACCGGAATTCATTTACTTTACTTGACTTGAGTTTCATTTACGTCACTTCTTTCAAATTAATAATTATGTGAGTTTTGTCACAAAACGTTGGCAGGAAACTGAAGTTGAATGTAGAAATAAACATAAATATTGCATTATTTGATTCTTGTGCCCACAGTCAGGAGGCTTACTTCATTGGAATCAGTAAAACAATATTGGGTAGAAAGACTCCGGCAGGATGAAGCTGTCATCAGTGTGTCGGTCGTCGATAACCCCTCGATGTTCTCCTCCGTTACAGATGGATTTGATATTCTTCTTCTTGTCATTAGCCGTGACAATGAACGCACTTATCAACAAATTCATTATATAAAAGACAACCAGCGTATACAAGAAAGATGGGTTAGTCCGGATGCGTTGGAGCAATGGATCTTGCATGGAGAACACCGCAATTTGATTTATTGGATCTTAAAAGGGGAGATACTTTTGGATCGGAATACGTATTTGGAGAGCTTACGTCATAAGGTACTTGAATTCCCATTAGAGCTGCGGGAGCACAAGCTGCTTATTGAATTCTCCAAGTTTTTGCGGTGCTATCTACAGAGCAAAGAATACATACTTAACGAGCATTTATTGGATGCTTATAACAATATACTTGAAGCGCTGCATCACTGGGCGCGGATCGTGATTATTGAATCGGGCCGCCATCCTGAGGTTATGGTATGGCGGCAAGTGAAGACGATAAATCCCGGTGTTTACAAATTGTACGAGGAGCTCACCTTAAGTAACGAAACATTGAGGCAGCGGGTGCAGTTGGTCCTGCTGGCTTGTGAATTTTCGGTGATGTCCAAAATGGAGAATTGCTGTAAGCCGCTTATTGATTTGCTTGCCAGCAGGGAAGAAGCCTGGAGCCTTCAAGAGCTGCAGCAGGTTCCGAAGTTGGCGGACGTGAAAGCGGAGCTTCCGCTGTTAATGGGCAAGCTGGTCAAAAAATCGCTGGCAAAAGAGATTATTTTTACGATCGACTCTGAATTATCCGTACTTGAGCTTCGTTATAAGGATGTCAAGAGCTGAAGTTTGTGATATAATGGCAGCAAATTGAATAGCCACTAGGGGAGCCTCAACGCAGCGGGGCTGAGAAAAAGAAGCGTATTCTTTGACCCTTGGAACCTGAGTTACGGTAGTCTGCTGGACGCGGATACAACTGGATCATGCCAGCGTAGGGAAGTGGACGAATGTTTACATAAGTTGTTGTAAGGCATTTGCTCATGATGTCAACCCGCTCTGGGTTGGCTTTTTTTGTAATGCTTGGAATATAGGGGAGGTGAGCGGATGAAACTCATTGTGAATGGGGAGCCAAAGGAAGTGGATAACGCTTCTACGGTGGCAGAAATGCTGGCGGCGTTCAAGCTGGAGAACAAAATATTGGTAGTGGAGCTAAATAAGGAGATTATTGAGCGCGGCACTTATAACGAGACACGTCTGAATGATGGCGACCGAGTGGAGATCGTCCATTTTGTTGGCGGCGGTTAACATATCTTTTTATATTGAAGGAGACAATGAACATGAGTGAAGCGTTGAAAATTGGCCCTTATGAATTTAAATCCCGGCTGCTTTTGGGTACGGGAAAATTTACGGACTTGCAAATACAAGACCAGGCTGTTCGCGTCTCGGAGGCGGAGGTATTGACGTTTGCCATACGCAGGCTGCCGATTGATAACCCGGATGCACCCAACTTTCTCGAAACTTTGGATTTGAAAAAATTTACTCTGCTGCCCAATACAGCTGGTGCTTATTCGGTTGAAGAGGCTGTACGAATTGCGCGTTTGGCGAAAGCATCCGGATTGTGCGATATGATTAAAGTGGAAGTGATTGGTGATCCCAAAACCTTGCTGCCGGATCCTGTAGGTACGCTGGAAGCAACGAAAATCTTGGTGGATGAAGGCTTTATTGTGCTTCCTTATACCTCAGATGATCCGATTCTTGCTCGCAAGCTGCAGGAAGCCGGAGCTGCTGCTGTGATGCCTGGTGCTTCGCCAATCGGTTCCGGTCAAGGTATCGTAAATCCGAATAATTTGCGGTTCATCCTAGAGGAAGCTAAGGTGCCGATTATTGTTGACGCAGGAATTGGAGGTCCTGCCGATGCTGCCTTGGCCATGGAGCTAGGAGCAGACGGCGTTTTATTAAATACGGCAGTGGCCGGAGCGGGTAATCCCGTCCTGATGGCTGAGGCGTTTAAACTGGCCGTTGAGGCGGGGCGCAAAGGCTTCATGGCTGGCCGAATCCCTAAGAAACGGTATGCTTCCGCAAGCAGTCCGGTTGAAGGTATGATTGAATAATAGAGCATGGGAGCTCCTGGTCCATTGGTCGCTGCGGGGGCTCCTTATTTTTTTTCATACGGGTGCTTGACTTTCAAACAAAGGATATGTTAAATTAATTCTCGCCGCTTCAAACGGCCTATCGTTTTGAAGGATCTCAAATGGTGAGCAGAAAACAACGGTTAAAAAAATGCTTGCATTGAGATAGGTGAATGTGGTATATTATAAAAGTCGCCGCTAAACGAGGTGACAGTAAACGGCAAGGTCGGAAAATGCTTCTGCAGTAAGACTTTGTCGAAGAAATTGCCCTTTGAAAACTGAACAACGAGTGAGTGTTTTAATAGAGAATCGTATGATTCTCGCCAGTTTTAAATTTTGAGCTATATCAGCTTTTCTTTAATGGAGAGTTTGATCCTGGCTCAGGACGAACGCTGGCGGCGTGCCTAATACATGCAAGTCGAGCGGATTTATCCTTCGGGATAAGTTAGCGGCGGACGGGTGAGTAACACGTAGGCAACCTG